>VSMY01000036.1 GCA_009773995.1 Oscillibacter sp.
GGCTTGGCTGGACGCCTATTTTAAAAAACAGGCGCTCCCTCCCCCGCCGCCTCTGGCTCCCAAGGGGAGCGCGTTCCGGCAGAGGGTTTGGAAGCTGCTGCTGGAAATTCCCTTCGGGGAGACCTCTTCCTACGGCGCGCTGACGGAACAGCTGAAAGCCGCCGGAATTCCCGCCGCTCCTCAGGCGGTGGGCGGGGCCGTAGGGCACAACCCTATTTCCATTTTCATTCCCTGCCACCGGGTGGTGGGAGTGGACGGCAGCCTGACGGGTTACGCCGGAGGCGTGGAAAAGAAGAGGCTTCTCCTGGAGCTGGAGGGGGCGGACCTGTCCAGGCTGTATACGCCGAAGAAGGGAACGGCATTATAAAACCGGGATAGTTCCATGAAGAAAGGCGGGCATTGGTGTTCCAATGCCCGCCCTTTTCTTATAGGATGATACAGATAAGCCCCCCGCTCCCCTCGTTGATGATGCGGGTCAGGGTCTCCTGAAGCTTCTTCCGGGCGTCGTCCGGCATCCGCTTCAGCTTGCCCTGGAGATCGTCACTGACCAGCTCGTGGAAGCTCCGGCCGAAGATATTGGACTGCCAGATCTTGCTGGTGTCCCCCTCGAACTCCTGGAGCAGGTAGTTCACCATGTCCTCCGACTGCTTCTCGTTCCCCACAATGGGCGAGACCGCCGTCTCGATATCCGCCCGGATCATGTGGATGCTGGGGGCGCTGGCCTTCAGCTTCACGCCGTAGCGGCCTCCCTGCTTCATGATCTCCGGCTCTTCCAGCTTCAGCTCGTCGATGCTGGGCACTACGATGCCGTAGCCCGTCTCCTTCACATCCCGCAGGGCCCCGGCCACCTTGTCGTACTCCGCCTTCACTGCCGCCAGGCGGGTCAGCAGGCTCATCAGGTCCCCGTCGTCCCCCACCTCGAAGCCGGACTGCTCCGACAGCGTGTAATAGAACAGCTCCCGGGGCAGGCTGAGGCTGGCCGCCGCCACGCCGGTGCCCAGGTCGATGGAGGTGATCTTGGCCTCGCTGATGTTCTCGCAGGCTCCCAGGGCGGCGATGACGCCCTCCACCTCCCGGATGTGCTGGAGCTGAGAGGTCCCCTGACGCACCGCCTCGTAGAGGCTGGCCTTGATGGGATGCTCCGTGGGCAGAGCGTCCACCCAAGGGGGCAGGAACAGGTCCAGCTCCTGCATGGGGAACTCATAGAGGACGGCCCGCAGGATGTCCGCCACGTCCTCCTCCCCCAGGTCCAGGCAGTTCACCGGGACGCAGTTCACCTCATAGCGGGAGGCGATGTCCCGGGCGATGGCCTCCGCCCGGTCGCTCTTGGGGTCCGCCGAGTTCAGCAGGACGATGAAGGGCTTCCCCAGCTCCTGAAGCTCCCGGACCACCCGTTCCTCCGCCTCCAAATAGTCCTCCCGGGGGATGTCGGCCACGGTGCCGTCGGTGGTGATGACGATGCCGATGGTAGAGTGTTCCGAGATGACCTTCCGGGTGCCGATCTCCGCCGCCTCTGTCATGGGAATCTCATGGTCGTACCAGGGGGTCGTCACCATCCGGGGCGCGTCGTCCTCGAACTGGCCGATGGCCCCACGAACCATGTAGCCCACGCAGTCGATGAGCCGCACGGAGAAGGACGCGCCCCCCTCCAGCTGGACCTGGGCCGCCTCCTCCGGGACAAACTTGGGCTCCGCCGTCATGATGGTCCGGCCGGAGCCGCTCTGGGGCAGCTCATCCCGGGCCCGCTCCTTGCGGTATACATTTTCAATGTTGGGAATTACCTGGGTCTCCATGAAGCGCTTGATAAAGGTGGACTTGCCGGTCCGCACCGGGCCCACCACGCCGATGTAGATATCCCCCGCCGTGCGGGTAGCGATATTCTGATAGATGGTCGTGTTCATAGCATCCCGTCCTTTTTCCGCTCCATATTCATGTTCCACTCTATGCCCGTCCGGCGGAAAGTATGACGGCCCGTCTTGTTTTGGAGAAAACACACAAGGAAGACCGTCTGGCCGCAGAGCTGATTTGGTCGAAATCATGCTTTACACGGGTTCTTTAATATGGTAAACTGCTACTGTATTAAACGAACAGGCTCGCCTGTTCCACTTTGGAGGATGAAAGCATGATGAAAAGCAAGAAGTTTTGGGCCCTCCTGCTGGCCCTTGCCATGGTCCTGAGCCTGGCCGCCTGCGGCGGGAAAGACGCAAGCTCTGATAAAAGCGGAGACGCCGGAACCTCAGCGGCCTCCCCGGAGGATCAGAAAACCGAAGACGCCGGAAGCGGCCAAGCGGACGCCGTCAGCGACCTGGCTTATGTCCAGGGCAAAGGCACCCTGGTGGTGGGCATGACGGACTTTGCCCCCATGGACTACCGGGACACCGGCGGCAGCTGGATTGGCTTTGACGCCGACATGGCTTCCGCCTTCGCCGAGAGCCTGGGCGTCAAGGTGGAGTTCCAGGAGATTACCTGGGATTACAAGGTCATGGAACTGGACGCCAAGAGCATTGACTGCGTCTGGAACGGCATGACCCTGAACGACGAAGTAAAAGCGGCCATGGACACCGGAAACGCCTACTGCCTCAACGCCCAGGTGCTGGTGGTCCCCGCCGAAAAGTCCGCCGGCTTTGAAAACCTGACCAGCCTGGAGGGCCTGAATGTGGCCGTGGAGTCCGGCTCCGCCGGCGAGGACGCCGCCGAAGCCCTGGGCGCTTCCACCACCGCCGTGGCCAAGCAGGCCGACGCGCTGATGGAGGTTTCCGCCGGTACCGCCGACGCCGCCGTTATCGACCTGCTGATGGCCGGAGCCATGATCGGCGAGGGAACCAACTATGCAAACCTGACCTATACCGTCAACCTGAATACCGCTCAGGGCCTGGAGTCCGAGGAGTACGGCGTGGGCTTCCGCAAGGGGTCCGATCTGGTGGCCGCGTGGAACGACTTCTGGGCCGCCGCCATTGCCGACGGCTCCGTCCTGGAGACCGGCACCACTTATGGCGTGCAGGAATCCCTGATTCTGGAGTAATCTCCTCCCCGTATGGATCCGCAAAGGCAGAGAGGTTCCCTCTCTGCCTTTGGACGGTTTTCCTCCCCGAAATTTCCAATGAGAGGACGATTTGATGGTTTCCTTTTTTGCCTCCGCCGAATTTCAGACGGTCCTGTCCGCCCTGAATACCGGCTTTATCAAGACTCTTCAGCTCTTTTTCGTCACGCTGGTGGGCGCCGTTCCCCTGGGGCTGGTCATTTCCTTCGGCTCTATGAGCCGCATCCCTCCCCTGCGGTGGCTGACGAAAACCGTGGTCTGGATGGTCCGGGGCACGCCCCTGGTCCTTCAGATCATCGCGCTTTACTACGTGCCGGGATTGAAGGGCTTCCATATCTGGAGCGGCGGAGAGTCCGGGCGGTTCACCGCCGTGGCGGTGGCTTTTGTCATCAACTACGCCTGCTATTTCTCAGAGATTTACCGGGGCGGCATCCAGGGCGTGCCCGTGGGACAACAGGAGGCCGGGCTGGTGCTGGGCATGACAAAGCGGCAGATTTTCTTCAAGGTCACGCTGCTGCAAATGATTAAGCGCATCGTCCCCCCTATGTCCAATGAAATCATTACTCTGGTCAAGGACACCTCCCTCGCCCGGGTCGTGGCCTTGCAGGAGGTCATCTGGATGGGCGAGTCCTTCATGAAGGGCAACCAGGGCTACGCGGGGCTGGTGTGGCCGCTGTTCTTTACAGCGGTATACTACCTGGCGTTCAGCGGTATCGCCACCATCCTCCTGGGGAAGCTGGAAAAGAAACTGGAATATTTCCGTTGAGAGGAGACTGACGGCAATGGCGATTTTAGAGGTCCAACATATTGAAAAGCACTTCGGGGACACCCAGGTCCTCTCGGATATCAGCTTCTCCCTGGAGGAGGGCCAGGCTCTCTCCATCATCGGCTCTTCCGGCTCCGGCAAAACCACCCTGCTCCGTTGCCTGAACTTCCTGGAGCGGCCGGACCATGGCGTTATCTCCGTAAAAGGCGGCGTCATCTTCGACGCATCGGACCCCTCTACCCAGGCGGAAAAGGACATCCGCCAGAAGCGCCTCCATTTCGGCCTGGTGTTCCAGAACTTCAACTTGTTCCCTCAGTACACGGCTTTGCAGAACGTCACCCTGGCCCGGGAACTGCTGGCCAAGGAGCGGGGCGGCGAGAACAAGGAGGACATCGTAAAAGCGGGACGGGAGCTGCTGGGCCAGATGGGCCTGGCCGACCGGGCGGACCACTACCCTCACCAGCTCTCCGGCGGACAGCAGCAGCGGGTGGCTATCGCCCGGGCCTTGGCCCTCCACCCGGATATCCTCTGCTTTGACGAACCCACCTCCGCCCTGGACCCGGAGCTCACCGGAGAGGTCCTGCGGGTCATCCGCTCCCTGGCGGAGCAGAAGACCACTATGATTATTGTCACCCACGAGATGGCCTTTGCCCGGGACGTGGCGGATCAGGTGATCTTCATGGACGGCGGCGTCATTGTAGAGCAGGGCGACCCCAGGGAGGTCATCGACAATCCCAAGGAAGAGCGGACACGGCAGTTCCTTTCCAGATACGTCAACGGATAAAAAGCGCGGGAGAAATCTCCCGCGCTTTTCTTACGCCCTTTTTCGTGGAATCAGCAGCATTTGATCCTGAGGAATTTCCTCCTCTCCCTCCAATTGATTGGCGGAGAGGATAGCAGCGATGGTGGTGTTGTATTTCTTCGCCAGGTCCCAGGCATTTTCCTGCCTCCCGATGCACCGCAGGACCAGAGAGGGCGCTCCGCCCAGGTCCTTGGCGGTTTCCGTGTCCAGCTTGGCGGCGGAGACGCAGACCTTTTTTACCTTGGCCGCCGCCTCTATGTGAAAATCTACCGGGAAACGGACCTCAATGCCCCGGTCTCCCAGGGAGCCTTGAACCTCCTCGGCACAGACGGCCCTGGCGATAATCCGGCAGTCTTCCGGCAGCTCCAGCTGGCAGCCGGCGTCGATGCTCCGCTCCGCTACCAGCGGCACGCCGCCCTCGTCTAAGTACATAGCCCGGACCGTTACCCCAACCCGGAGAACCGCGGTGCTTCCCTCCCGGCTGACGGATACCGTTCCGCATTTGGCGGACAGGGCCAGGATAGACTCCGCCACCACGCCGATTTCCAGTACTTCCCGCAACGTCTGGCGGCGAGTCAGGTTCTCGCAGAAGCTGGTGATATTCAGCGGCGCGGCCTCGTAGGTCATATCATAGGCGGTAGAATACAGGTCGCTGAGCAGGGTCAGCTCCTGCTCCTCACGCAGCAGGGCCGTGGCGTGAAGGTAGAGCGTCACGGCTATCTGGCGGCCCTCCGGGTCGTCTCCGTCAATCTGCAAATCTGTACCGGTGAGCTGCAGCTGCAGGCTGGCGGCGGAACCCTCCGCGGCCCCCTCCACTTCCATGATTTGGGAGAAGGGCAGCTCTGAAACCGCAGAACCGCAGCCGCCGTTGTTGTCCCGGTACAGCAGGCTGATGGAGAATACTCCCTTGAAAATCAGCTTGCTCCCCACAATCTTTGCCTCGGTGACTGTGCTGGAAACCTGGCTGGTCAGCAGCTCCGCCGCGCCCTCGCGCCCCGGAGAGAGATTCATTTCTTCCGTAAACGTAAAATCCTTTTCCGCGATATGCGTCAGGAGGATGGCGTGCTGTTCCTCCCGGCGTTTTTCCACCTGGAGTCCAGGATCCGACTCCGTGTCCTCGCAATATACCAGAGGCTTTCGCTGATAGCCGGTAACGTGGGTTACCAGCTTGCAGTGGGTGAAGATTTTCCGGGGATTCAGCATCCGGGCCTCCAGAAATTCCGTCTCCGTCTCCGCCGTCAGATGCTGACAGCCCGGCAGGGCCCGGCCGTCGCTCTCCGTGGTGAAGGGAATGGCAAATTCCAGAGTACGGACGCCGCTCTCCCCGTCGGGAGTGTAGAGCACCGTGACCCGGACGGTGCCGGAAAGCTCCGCTTTTCCGTCCCGCAGCTCCCGGCTGTGGAGATAGACTTTCCCGTCCGTCTCGATGATACGGGCAATATCGGGGCAGTAGTCCGGCACGATGGTCTCCGCCGTCTCCTCCTGGGTGAGCGTCAGCTCTCCGCCCGTGTCATAGGCGTCCAAAGACACTTTTTTCAAATCCAGTTCCATGAAGAACTCCTTCCTTTCCCGGCAGGCATAGAATCCATGTCCTACTCTATGCGCCGCCGGGGCGGGATATGTTTCAGACCTTGAAAATCTTCTTCAGGATGCCCCGGAGCATTTTGGGGGACTTCCAAACGACGATATTCATATGACGCCTCCTCTCCATTCTCAACGCCGGCAGCAGGCGCAGCCGCAGCCGATCAGCAGAAACGCGACCAGGAACATCAGCACGCCCACCGGAAACACCACGGAAATCAAAATTCCCGCGCCCAGGGCCACAGCGAAGAGACCCAGCAGGCGGATTCCTCCCCCGCCTCCGTTTCCGCAGCCCCAATTTCCAAAGCTCCCGTTTCCACAGCCCATCGCGTCACGCCTCCTTTCCTTTCTCTCCAGTATATACGGAGAGGCTGTCCATCGTGAAAAAACGCCGCCCCAAAACTTGAGGCGGCGTTTTCTCACTTTTTCTCCTGCCAATCCCGGAGGGGCTTCAGCTCCTCATAGAGGCGAAGGTAGCTGTCGTGGCGGCTCTTTTGTATCCACCCCTGACGCAGCGCCTCCAGCACGGCGCAGCCCTTCTCCCGGGTGTGGCTGCACCCCACAAAGCGGCAGTCCCCCAGATAAGGCGCGAACTCCAGAAAGGTCTCCGGCAGGCGGCGCTTTAATTCAAAGTCCAGCTCCTCGGCGTCGAAGGAGGAAAAGCCGGGGGTATCCACCACCTCTGCCCCGCAGGAGAGGCGGTGAAGCTCCACATGACGGGTGGTGTGCCGCCCCCGGCCCAGGGCCGTGCTGACCTCTCCCACCTGTAGGTGAAACTCCGGGTCCAGCGCATTCAAAATGCTGGATTTTCCTACGCCGGAGTTGCCTGTAAAGGCAGATAGCTTTCCGGCTATCAGCTGCTTCAAATCCTCCATCCCCTCCCCGGTCTCCGCGCTGACCCGCAGAGTCGGGAAACCGGAGGCCCGATAGATCGCATAGAGGCCGTCCGCCGGGTCCAGGTCGCACTTGTTCAGCACCACCGCTACAGCGCAGTCCTTCAGCGCGGCAATGGCGGCCACCCGGTCAATGAGAAAGGGATCCGTTTTCGGAATGGCGGCGGAGGCGATGACCACCAGCTGGTCAATGTTGGCCACAGCGGGCCGGGAGAAGGCGTTCCGCCGGGGCAGGATTGTTTCCACGAAACCCTCGCCTCCGCCTAGCTCCCGGACCTCCACCCGGTCTCCCACCAGGGGAGAAATTCCCTCTTTCCGGAACTTTCCCCTGGCCCGGCAGGTCAGCACCGCCTCGCCGGTATCCACATAGTAGAAGCCGCTGAGGGCCTTTTGAATGCGTCCCGTCATATCAGTCGAATTGCACTTCCTGGGTCTGATCCTGAGCAAGCACGCCGTCAAAATAGACCTTGATGGTTTTCGTGCCGGAGCCGGTAAGCGTCACGTTAGCGGTCATGTCGGAGCAGGCCAGCCGCTCAGCATATTGGGGATTCTGCTCATCACCCACGTAGACCTCCACCAGGACCGTTGAGCCTCCATCCTGAGGCAGCGGGATTCCGATAGAGGTTTCTTTCATTGTAATCCCCTTGCTGACCTTGAATTTGATGGTGTCCCACTCGTTCACCGTCGAGAGGGGCTCCAGGCTCTGCCAGATGACGCTGTTTGGTTCGGCTTCGCTCTCCACATACTCAATGTCGTCGGGGCCGCAGGTCAGATGCAGGGAATCGTGCAGGGTCCGCAACACCGCGTCGATCTGCGTACCGACGAAGTTAGAGACCACCACCGGTATCTGCTCCGGTCCCTTGCTGACAATCAGCCGGATGACGTCGCCGTCTTTCAGCTCCTCGTGCTCGGCGGGGATGCTGCGGATGATAAAGCCTTCGGTAATCTCGTCGTTGAACTCCATTTCCGCCTCGTCGGCCATGATCTCCAGATTGTATTTCGTCTTCAGGTCTTTCAGGATCACATTGGCCTGGGCCACGGTTTTGTTGGTCACGTCCAGCATTTCTCCCGTGTCCTCCCCGGCGCTGACCCAGACCTCGATGGTCAGGTTATCGCCCTTTCGGTGGCTCCCTTCCGTGGGATTCTGCCGGACGATGACCCCTACCGGGTACTCGTCGTTGAACTCGCCGCCCTTTTCCACCAGGGTGAAGATGTCCTTCACCTCCGCCAGATTGGCGGCCTGCTCCGGCGTGTAGCCCACTACCAGGGGCACCACATAGGTCTGGGGCTCCTGAGTTTGCTGCTGGATGGAATCCGTAACCATGTTGAACAGCACATAGACCAGCGCCAGGGCCAGGACCACCGTGATGCCCACCAGCACCTTCACGCCGGCGCCCCCGCCCCGGCGGGGCGGCTCATAGTCGTCCTCATAGTCCCGGCGGCGCTCCCGCACCCGCTCGGGCTCCCGCTCCCGGCTCTTAGGAGAGGGATGCAGGGTCTGGTCATAGGTCCGGATGGGCTGAGTAGGCTCCGCCGGCTCCTCCGGCCGGAGGTCCATCATGGTGAAATCCAGGCTGATGTTGGGGTTCTTCCGGAAGTCCTCCAGGTCGGCGATCATGGCGTCGGCGGAGGCGTAGCGGCGGCTCAGGTCCGGAGTCATCGCCTTCATGCAGATGAGCTCCAGCTGCGCCGGGATTTCCGCGTTCAGCTCCCGGGGAGCCAGGGGCACGGCGCTGAGGTGCTGGATGGCCACGGACACGGCGGAATCCCCCTCGAAGGGCAGTCGTCCAGTGAGCATTTCGTACATAACCACGCCGGAGGAGTAGATGTCGCTGCGGGCGTCGGTCCGCTCTCCCCTGGCCTGCTCCGGCGAAATGTAGTGGACGGAACCCAGGGCCTCCTGGGTCAGGGTCTGGGCGGAGTTTTCAAGGCACGCGATGCCGAAATCGGCCACCTTCACGCTGCCGTCCCGGAGAACCATCACATTCTGGGGCTTGATGTCCCGGTGGACGATGCCCCGGCTGTGGGCGTGGCTGAGTCCCCGCATGATCTGGGTGATGAAGTGCAGGGACTCCCGCCAGTTCAGCTGGCCCCGTTTCTCCATGTACTGCTTCAGCGTGATGCCGTCGATGAGCTCCATGACGATATATTCCGTGTCCCCTCCCCGGCTCACGTCGTAGACCGACACGATGTTGGGGTGGGACAGCTGGGCCACGGCCTGGGACTCCGCGTTGAACCGGCGGCGGAAGTCCTCGTCCTGAGCCAGGTCGCTCTTCAATATTTTTAAGGCCACAAGGCGGTTGAGCCGGTGGCATTTCGCCTTATAGACCACCGCCATGCCTCCGGTGCCGATGCGCTCCAGAATCTCATAGCGGTTGTCCAGCATTTTTCCAATGTACTGATCCATGCAGCTCCTCCTTCCTTACAGCTTCTTTGCCAGAACGACGGTGACGTTGTCCGACGCGCCCCGGCTCTTGGAGATGGCCAGCAGACGTTCCATGCAGGTGTTTGTGTCGCCGTGGAGGACCTCCCGCATGATTTCCTCGTCCGTAACCGTGTTCACCAGCCCGTCGGTGCACAGCAGGAGAAAGTCCCCCGGCAGGAGCTGGCAGGTGTAGCAGTCGCACTCCGGGTCCACGTCCGGGCCCAACGCACGGGTGATAAGATTCCGGTTGGGGTGGCGGCGGGCTTCCTCGGCGGTGATGTCCCCCCGCTCCACCATGTGCTCCACCAGGGAGTGATCCCGGGTCACCTGGTGGATGCGCTCCCGATTGATATGGTAGGCCCGGCTGTCCCCCACGTTGGCGATGACCACGCCCCCGTCAAAGGAGACCGCGGAAACCAGGGTGGTCCCCATGCTGTGATATTCCTCCGAGGTTCGGGCGGCCTCCCGCACGGCGCGGTTCGCCAGGGCCACCGCTACCACGGAGATCTCCCGGAGCCGGTCCGGCTTGGCCTCCTGAGAGAGGCGCTTTTCCATCTCCGCGGAAAACGTATCCACGGCAATGCGGCTGGCCAGCCGCCCGCCGGCGGCCCCGCCCATCCCGTCGCAGACCACGCAGATCGTGTGTCCAAAGGCCGTTTTCACCGTGTAGGCGTCCTGATTCTCTTTACGGACGAGGCCGGTGTCGGTCATGCTCCATAGATTCATCATTGGGAATCCTCCCCTTTCTCTGCCTTCCTGCGGAGCTGTCCGCAGGCGGCGTCTATATCTCCACCCAGGCTTCGCCGCACAGTGGCGGTTAAGCCATGAGATTCCAGGCGTTTTTGAAACGCCGCCGTCCGGCGGGAGGGCCGGAAGGGGCTTTCCGTCACGTCGTTCAGCGGGATCAGGTTCACATGGCCGGGCATCCCCCGCAAATGCTTGGCGATGAGGTCCGCCTGCCAGTCCTGGTCGTTTACGCCGTCGATCATGGCGTACTCAAAGGAGATCCGCCGCCCGGTCTTCTCAAAATAGTCATGACAGGCGGCAAACAGGTCCTCCACGTCATAGGCCCGGTTGACGGGCATGAGCCTGGACCGGGTCTCCCGGTCCGGCGCGTGGAGGGAAACGGATAAGGTCAGCTGCAGCCCCAGCTCCGCCAGGCGGCGGATGCCGGGCAGAACGCCGCAGGTGGACAGGGAGATGTGCCGCATCCCAATGTTCAGCCCGTCGGGGCAGTTCACGATCTCCAGAAATTTCAGCACGGCGTCCAGGTTGTCCATGGGCTCGCCGATGCCCATCAGCACGATGTTGGAAATGGGAGCCCCGGAGTCCTTCTGGGTGAAGATCACTTGGTCCAGCAGCTCTCCTGGGGTCAGGTCCCGGACCTTTCCGGCGATGGTGGACGCGCAGAAGGCGCAGCCCATCCGGCAGCCCACCTGGGAGGAGATGCAGACGGTATTCCCGTGGCGATAGCGCATCAGCACGGACTCGATACAGTTGCCGTCCGCCAGCTCCCAGAGGTATTTGATGGTGCCGTCCCTGGCGGAGACCTGTTTCCGGGCCGCCGATGGAACGGTCAGAGAGCAGGTCTCCTTCAAACGTTCCCGCAGGGACAGGGGCAGATTCGACATCTCGTCGAAAGAGCCGACGCCCCGGCTCAGCCAGGAGAAGACCTGTTTCCCCCGAAATGCGGGCTCCCCCAGTCCCTGGAGGAAGTCCCGCAGCTCCGGGAGGGTCATGGATTTGATATCGGTCATGGTTCGCCTCAAATGCGCCGCGTCATGCGGCAGATGTAAAAGCCGTCGGTGTCATGGAGGTGGGGCCAGAGGGTAATCTGCCCTTCCACCTGTCCAATGGGCCCCGGCAGAAGAAAGCTTTCCCGGGAAAACTCCGGATGGGTCCCCAGGAACGCGTCCGTCACTTCTCCGTTCTCCTCCGGCAGGATGGTACAGGTGGAATAAAGCAGAGTCCCGCCGGGGCGGACATAACGGGCGGCGTTTTCCAGAATGGCGCTCTGGACCATCGGCAGCGTGAAGAGGTCGTCCGCCTTTTTCCGGCGAATATCCGGCTTCTTGCGGAGGATACCCAGGCCGGAGCAGGGGGCGTCCACCAGTACCAGGTCAAAGGCGTCCTTCCACTCCTCCCGGAAAATCCGCCCGTCGGCGGTTTCCGTATGAATGGAGTGAAGACCCAGCCGGGCCGCGCCCTCCTGAATGCGCTTCAGCTTGTTCTCGTGGAGGTCGCAGGAGACAATCTCTCCCCGATCCTCCATGCCGATGGCGGCGGCAAAGGATTTTCCGCCGGGAGCGGCGCACACGTCCAGCACCCGGCTTCCGGGCTGAATCGCCGCAGAAACGACCGCCAGGCGGGCCGCCGGGTCCTGAATGTAAATCATGCCGCTTTGGAACGCCTTCAGGCGTTCCAGGTCTCCCGTGCCCCGCAGCAGCAGACAGTCCGCCAGCCAGGGATGCCCCTCCGCCCGGACGCCTTCGGCCTCCAGGGCCCTTACCGCTTCCTCCGTGGAACAGCGGCGGGTGTTGACCTGGGCGGCGGCCGGAGGCTGGCTGTTGCTGTTTGCAAGGAACGCCTCCGTTCCCTCCCGGCCCAGCAGGGTCAGCAGGCGCTTGATTAACCATTTCGGGTGGCTGTAGCGGATGGAGAGGTACTTGGCCTCCTCCCGGTTCGGGATGGCGGGCAGGTTTTCCTTCTCCCGGCAGAGCCGGCGGAGGACGGCGTTCACCAGTCCCGCCGCCTGTCCCCTTCCCGCGCCCTTGGCCAGCTCCACCGACGTGTGGACGGCGGCGTTGTCCGGCACCCGGTCCAGGAACAGAATCTGATAGGCTCCAATCCGCAGAATGTCCGCCAGGGGCGGCTGGAGATGGTCCAGCTTCTGGGAGCAGAAGCCGGAGAGGTAAAAGTCCAGCAGCGTCTCATTTTGGATGACGCCGTAGACGATGCGGCTGCACAGCCCCGCGTCGGCGGAAGAGAGCCCCTTCAAATGCGTGTTCAGCGCGGCGTCCGCCCAGGCCCTCCGCACACGGCAGGCGGTCAGGACGGCCAGCGCCTCCTTCCGGGCGCTCATCCCCGGCCTCCGCCGCGGCGGCCGCCCCGGTCGCTGCGGCCCAGGAAGATGAGCACATAGCGCAGCAGCTGCAAAGCGGACATCAGCAGCGCCGCCACATAGGTCAGCGCCGCCGCCCGAAGGACCTTCCGGGCTCCGGCCAGTTCTTCCTCGTCCAGCAATTGGCGGCTCTCAATGGTCTCCAGCGCCCGGCGGGAGGCGTTGAACTCCACCGGCAGGGTCACCAGCTGGAAAAACGTGGTCAGGGAAAACAGCAAAATGCCCGCCAGAAACAAGCTCTGGCTGTAAAACAGCAGCCCGATGAGCAGCAAAAGCATGGAGCAGCGGGAACCCAGGTTGGTCACAGGCACGATGGCGCTCCGCAGACGGACCGGGGCGTAGCCCGCGGCGTACTGGACGGCGTGGCCCGCCTCGTGGGCCGCCACGCCCACTGCCGCCACTGTTGAGGCGGAGTAAACGGCTTGGGAGAGGTAGATGGTGTTGTCCCGGGGGTCGTAGTGATCCGTCAGCTTGCCCCAGGTGGATGTGATGGCCACATCATAGACCCCGTTGGCCCGGAGCACCGCCTCCGCCGCCTGAGCGCCGGTAAGGCGGCGGCGGTTGGAAACCCGGCTGTATTTATCAAAGCTGCCGCTGACCTGGACCTGGGCCCAGAGGGACAGGATCATCACCGGGATCAGCAGAAGGAAATAGATGTTGTTGGCCAGGAAGTCTCCGTAGCCACCATAATAATAAGGCATAAGCACCCTCGAATTTTAGCGTTGAATGGGATGTCCCAATAAATAAGCCCCGGCGGCCATCCGCTTGCCGCCCTTGGCCTGAAGCTCCGTCACCCGGAGAACCTTTCCGTCTCCGCAGGCCACGTCGATGCCCTGCTTCCCCGCCGCCGTCACCGTGCCGGGCCGGGCCGAGGTCTCCGCTCCGGTCTCCTGAACGGCGTAGAGCTTCATCTCCTCGCCGCTGATGACGTCCGTCGCCGCGCAGGGCCAGGGGATCAGTCCCCGGACCTGGCAGCTGATCGCATGGGCGGAACGGGTCCAGTCCACGGGGGAAAGCTCTTTCCCCAGCATGGGGGCGTAGGTGTGTTTTTCATGCTCCTGAGGCGTGCGGGAAGCCGTGCCGTCAGCCAAAGCCTTGACCGTCTCGGAAAGGGCCTCCGCTCCCAGCTCCGCGAGGCGCAGGGTAAGGGCCTGCGCGTCCTCCGTCTCTCCAATGGGGGTGGACTTTTGCAGAATAACATCTCCGGCGTCCAGTTCCTTGGCCATATACATGATGGAAACGCCGGTTTCCGTCTCCCCGTTCAGCACCGCCCAGCTGATGGGCGCCGCGCCCCGGTACTTGGGCAGCAGGGACGAATGGACGTTGATGGAGCCCAAGGGCGGCACGTTTAAAATATCCTCCGGCAGAAGCTTTCCATAGGCCGCTACCACAATCAGCTCCGGCTTCCGGGATCGCACAAGCTCCAGACTCTCGGAATTCCGCAGCGTCACAGGCTGGTAAACCGGCAGATTCTTCGTAACGGCGTATTCCTTTACAGGCGTTGGAGTTAGCTTATGTCCGCGGTTTTTCGGCTTGTCCGGCTGGGTCAGAACGCCGCAAATCTCGTGCCCGTCCTCCACAAGACGGCGAAGGGAGGCTACGGCGAAATCCGGCGTGCCCATAAAGAGGATGCGCATTAGCCCGCCCCCTCTTCCTGATTAAAATATTCCTCCACTTCCTCATCCGTCAGAAAGCGGTCGATATGCTCCGTGTAAAGGTGGCCATCCAAGTGATCCAGCTCGTGGCAGTAGCAGCGAGCCGTCAAGCCCTCTCCTTCCACCTCGAACCAATTTCCGTCCCGGTCCTGCGCGCGGACCCGTACATAGTTGGGCCGGGTTACCAGCCCCCATTTGCCGGGAACGCTGAGGCAGCCCTCCGGCCCGGTCTGTTCCCCGCTCTGCACAACGATGGACGGGTTAATCAGTTCGACGTATTCCTCCGTGTCGTCATCCATAACCACGCAGGCCCGGCGGAGGATGCCCACTTGCGGAGCCGCCAGTCCCGCGCCTCCTGCCTCGGAGAGCGTGTCCAGCAAGTCGTCCATCAGCATATGCAGGCGGCGGTTGAACTCTGTTACCGGACGGCACACCTTATTCAGACAATCCTCACCCTGTACCACAATTTTGCGTAACGCCATTCTCTGAACCTCCTAGTCCGCGGCATTGCACTCCGCGAAAATGTTAAATCCCCGGTTCGCGCTGTTTCCGGCGAAGGTCCGCAGCAGTCCGCCGATTTCCTCCCGGGTCTCTTTGTCATTTTTGCCCATCAGCAGGATACGGTAGCGGTAACGGTTGTTGACCTTTAAAACCGGCGCCGGGGCGGGGCCCAGCACTTCGCCGTCCCCGAATCTCCTCCGCAGCGCGTCCCGGACGCCGATGGCCGCCCGGAGCACCGCTCCTTCTTCCACACCGGAGACCGTAAGGGTAAAGAGATCGGCAAAGGGAGGAAGGCGGCGGAGCTTCCGCATCTGAATCTCGCTCTCGTAAAAACGGTCGTAGTCCTGCCGGGCGGCACATTGAATCACGCCGTTTCCAGGCGTGTAAGTCTGGATGACAGCCCGGCCGGATTTATTTCCCCGACCCGCCCGGCCTACCACCTGGGTCAGCAAGGCGAAGGTCCGTTCCGCCGCCCGGTAATTCTCCACATACAGGGAAAGGTCGGCGGCCAAAACCCCAACCAGGGTCACATTCTCAAAATCCAGTCCCTTGGCTACCATCTGGGTGCCCAGCAAAATGGGGATGCGCTCCTTCTCGAAGCGCCGCAGCAGCTTTCCGTGGCCCCCTGCCGTGGTGTCCGCGTCCATCCGCAGAATTTCCGCGCCGGGAAACAGGCCGGTCAGTTCCTCCTCCACCTTCTGGGTTCCCGTTCCCACCCGCTTCATGATGCCGCCGCAGACCGGGCAGGCGTCGAAGCTCCTCTGGGAGTGTCCGCAGTGGTGGCACATCAGCCGTCCGTTGGCGGAGTGATAGGTCAGCGGCGCGCTGCACCGGGGACACTCCGGCACATGTCCGCACTCCCCGCAAAGCAGCATCCTGCTGCTGCCCCGGCGGTTCAAAAAGAGGATGCTCTGCTCTCCTCTTTCCAGGTTTTTTTCCAGCTCCCGCCGGAGGTCCGCCCCAATGAGGCCGGGATTTCCGGCTTTGATCTCCTGACGAAGATCGGCGATAAGAACTTGGGGCAGACTCTGTTCATTATACCGGCGGCGAAGCAGTTCTCTGTGATACTGACCCGCCTCCGCCGCCCAGGCCGTCTCAACGGACGGCGTAGCGGAGCCCAGGAGAAGCAAAGCCTTATCCCGGGCGCAGAGATATTTGGCAACGTCCCGTGTGTGATACCGGGGCGGATTTTCCGAAAGATAACTGCCCTCCTGCTCCTCGTCCAAAATAACAACGCCTAGGTTTTGCAGGGGGGCGAAAATGGCGGAGCGGGTACCCAGCACCACCTTGACCTCTCCCCGGCGGATGCGCTTCCACTGGTCATAGCGCTCCGTCATGCGAAGGCCGCTGTGAAGCATCGCCGCATCGTCTCCAAAATAAGAAGAGAATTTTCCCATCATCTGGGGCGTCAATACAATTTCCGGCACCAGGACAATGGCGGTTCTTCCTTTGGACAGTATCTCCTGGACCAGCCGCAAATAGACCTGAGTTTTTCCGCTTCCGGTTACGCCCTGCAAAAGTGCACCGGAGGCCCGGCCCGCCTCCGCCAGTCCGAGGAGCCGCTCAAACGCCGCCTGCTGTTCCTCATTCAGCACGATGGGGGGTCCCGGTTCCGCATTTCCCGGCAGGAAAACCCGCAGCTCCTCCGCCTCGGAAAAGGCCAGCAGCCCCGCCTTCTCCATTTCCCGCAAGGTTCTTGCGGAAGCGCCGGTAAAGTAGGTAATATCCGCACAGGCCGTCTTGCCGTTTGCGGCCAGCAGCTTGACCACCTCATAGCGGGCGGGAGAGGCGCGCCGTTTTGCCTCCGTCAAGGCCAGAGCCTCTTCGGCGCTGCGGGCCAGCTCCGCCATCCGGCGGGTCTTATCCCCTACCTTCTGCTTTGCCGCCGTCTCGTGCAAGACGACCCCTGCCTTTTCCAGCGCCCGAAGCGCCGGAAGAATCTCGTCCCCGCAGGCTTCCCGCAAATCCTCCAGCCCGGCGGAACCGCCGGAGCGCTCCAGCGCCTCCAGAATCTCCGTCCCCTGGCGGATACCCCCGGCAGCGGCTTTGGCCGTCCCTGGATCCAGTTCCGCCTGTATGCGCCAGATCTCTTGGAGGCGGTACCACAGCCCGGCGGGCAGAATGGTCCGGATCGCCTCGGACATGGTGCAGAAATACCGCTGCCGCATCCAAAGGGCCAAGGCCACTCCATTTCCATCCAGTACCGGCTCCCGGTCCAACACTGCGGAAAGGGCCTTCAGGCCCTGGACCTTCTTTCCCTCGCCCCTGGCAAGAATCATGCCCTCCGACAGCTTGTTTCCCCGGCCAAAAGGTACGGTCACCCGAACGCCGGGGACCGCCGAACCCTCCAGCTCCACCGGAACCAGATAGTCATAGGGTTTATCAATGTGATAAGGCGCGGCGCTGACCGCCACTTTTACGATGGGTGAGGTCTCCATCCGGCGGCGTTACGCCTCTTCAGCGGCCGTGTCAGCGTCGCCGGGAGTGAGTTTGCCGTCAGCCACCTCGTGGATTGCCAGAGTCACCGGCTTCTCATCCAGGTGAAGCCCGGTCACCTCGGCCTCTTCCGCAATCTGGCGGGCCCGGCGGGCCACCACGTTCACCAGCATATAGCGGTTGGGGATATAAGAATTGAGCTTGCTCATGGCGGGATACAGCATCATAGTGAATCGACTTCCTTTCATACTTCTCTGACTTCAATCTATGGCCATCAGCTTCCGCTGATGATTTCCATGCGGTCCATAGAGCGGCAGTGCTCCGCCGTCATGATGGCGTCCAGCTCCATGGCGGCGTTTTCGATGGTGTCGTTGATGACAAAATAGTGATAAGCCCCTGCGGTCCGGCACTCCACCTTGGCCCGCAGCAGCCGCTTCTCAATTTTCTCCGGGCTGTCGGTGCCCCGGAGGGTCAGGCGGCGGGCCAGCTCCTCCCAACTGGGGGGGGCGATGAAAATCAGGACGGCCTCCGGCCGCTTCTGGGCGATTTGCAGGGCTCCCTGAACGTCGATTTCCAAAATCACGTCCCGGCCCGCCGCCATAGCCTCGTCCACAAAGCGCTTAGGCGTGCCGTAGAAATTGCCCACGTATTCCGCGTACTCCAAAAACGCGTCCTGAGCCATCCACTCGTGGAAGGTGTCCACATCCAGAAAGTGGTAGTGGACGCCGTTTTCCTCCCCGGCCCGGGGTGGGCGGGTGGTGGCGGAGACGGAGACATAAACATCCCTCCGCTTCTCCAGCAGTACCTTTAATACGCTGCCCTTCCCCACGCCGGAGGGGCCGGACACGATGAATGTCTTTCCCTTTTTCATACTTCCTCCTGTTTCCCCGCGCTGAACTTTTCGGTTGGCAGGGCCGACAAAATTACGTGGTCGCTGTCCATGATGAAAATTGAGGCGGTTTTCCGCCCATAGGTGGCGTCAATGAGCATCCCCCGTTCCCGGCTTTCCTGGGTCATGCGGCGAATTGGGGCGGAATCCGGGCCCACAATGGCCACCACCCGCTCTCGGGAGACCATGCTTCCAAAACCGATGTCGATAAACTCCATGCCTCACTCCACGTTCTGCACCTGTTCCCGCATCTTCTCCACTTCGGCTTTCAGGTTCACCACCACTTGGGCGATGGACACGTCACCGCACTTGGAACCGATGGTATTGGCCTCCCGGTTGACCTCCTGAATGAGGAAGTCCATCTTCCGCCCCATAGGCTCTGTGGCCTCCAGCATGGTCCGGAGCTGGGCCGCGTGGCTCCGCAGACGGACGGTCTCCTCGTCCACCGCCACCTTATCGGCGTAGACGGCCGCCTCCGTGAGGATGCGCTGGGGGTCAATGGTCACGCTCTGCAGCGCCTCCTGCATCCGGGCGGTGAGCTTGGCCCGGTACTCCGCCACCGTCTCCGGGGAGCGGGCCTCCACCTGCCCCGTATACGCTTCAATGGCTGTCAGGCGGTTTCCGATGTCCTCCGCCAGCCGGGCCCCCTCTACGCCCCGCATCTCGTTGAACGCCGCCAGGGCCGCGTCCAGCACGGCGCAGAGGTCGGCGCTGACGGTTTCCAGGTCCTCGTCCGCCTTGGTGACGGACAGCACGTCCGGGAAGCGGGCCAGCGCCTCCGGCGTTACCTTGTAGGCCGTGGGGCCGCAGACCTCCGCCAGCTCATTCAGGGCGGCGGCATACTGCCCCGCCAGTTCCCGGTTGACCGTTACCTGCGTCACATCGGCGGCGGAGGCGTCTACGGTGACGAACACATCCACCTTTCCCCGGGAGACTGCCCGCTGGACCCGCTGTTTCAGCGCATCTTCGGCAAAGATATACAGTCGGGGCATCTTCACCGTACAGTCCAGATAGCGGTTATTGACCGCCCGGACCTCTACCGTGATATCCCGACTGTTCCTCGTCTCTCTGGCCCGGCCATAGCCGGTCATGCTCTTAATCATGGCGATCTCCCCTTATTTTCAGATAAAGCAGCAGTAGCCGCCGTTGCACAGGGTATAGGCACAGCAAAGGGTCAGGCAGGGATTTCCGGCGCACAGGGTCCCAAAGGGCTCCCCTCCGGGGCGGTAGGGCGAACCGTTCCGCATCAGGTTCAGCGCCCGCTGGTACTCCGGGTTGTTGGGTTCCATTTGACAGGCGGTCTGGTAATAACGCATCGCCTCGTCCATCCAGCCCCTTCGGTAGCAAACCGCGCCCTTGAGAAAATTCCACTCGGCGTTGTGGTCGCCGGTATTGTTCAGCAGCGCCTCCGCCCGGGCAATATCGCCCATCTGGATGGCGGCCCGGACCTGCTGGAGAACGGAGGAAGAGCCGCCCGAACCGTAGGACTGCTGCCAGCCTCCGGCGTAGGAAGCGCCGGCGGTCCTGCCCCCGCCGCCGCGCCGCTTGTTGATTTCCTCATAGGCGGCGTTGATTTCCTTCATTTTCTCCTGGGCCAAGTCGGCCAGGGGATTGTCATGGTAATTGTCCGGGTGATATTTCCTTGCCAGCTCCCGATAGGCCCGCTTGACCTCGTCGTCGGTGGCGTTCTCCGAAATACCGAGTACCTGATAGGGATCGTTCATGTGTTTTTCTCCTGCGTTTCTCTCTTGTTTCCCCCGCCCCGGAAGGTGCCGTCCAGCACCGCCTTTCCCACACGGAAAAGCCCGGTATAGAGGGTGGTTTCCAAAACCGGCGTCCAGACGCCGAAGTCCCACAGCTCAAAGGCGGTGGCCATCATATGGATGGAGTGGTCCAGGGTCGCGGCGAAGCTCTGCCGGGCTTCCTCCGTCCAGACGCCATCCGTCAGCCCATAGCGCAGGGCCACCGGGTTGTAGTTTCCCGAGGCGGCGTCTTTTTTCAAATCGTCCGCCGCGTCTACCAGATAAACCCAGCGGCCCAGGTGGTAGAATATCTGCTCCAGCACCCGCCGCCGGACCGGCTCGTTCACCGCCTGGGCGGCTCCCTGCAAAAGCACGGCGAAGGTATCCGCCGCCCGGTCCATAGACGGGCAGTTCTCCCGTTCCAGCTCCGCCAGCCGGTTCAGCTGGCAGCGGGTGGATACATCAAACTCCGGCCGGGCCTTGGCGGCTTTCCGGTAGGCCCGTTCCAAAACGGCGGAGGCCCCCCGGTATTTCAAGCCGTGGAAGCGGTCATGGTCCTCCACGCCGTCCCGGGCCTGCCAATAAGCTAAAATCACGCTTTCGTCCGCCGCCAGGGCCAGCGCCGGGCTGGATTCCAGCCGTTCCCGCCCGTGGACGAGATGGGCGGCGCAGCGGCCGTGATGGATGGGGCCTTCCTCTTTCTCCGAAAGAAGGATGGCCAGGAAGGTGAAATCGTAGTTCAGGATAAACCGTGCCGCCGTTCCGTACCGTTCCCCCAAGGCGTGACAGAGCCCGCAGTAGGCCCGGCCGAAGCGTTTTAACTCCTCCTCCGGCAGATCCTGAGGCGGCCTGACATAGCCGAACATCAGAACAGCCGGACAATGGTAAAGGACAGTCCCCCCCTGGCCCGGAGGCGGCGGTCATAGCTGATAGCCCCCAAGATGCCCAGGATGAAGCCCGCGGCTGCGGCGGTGTACTGGACCGCCACGCTGGCGGTCACCGCCATGGCGGCAAGATAGCCCAGAAAGAACAGGGCCACTGGGATCAGATAAACCAGAGCTACAATGCGAAGCATTTTCTTGGTACTGCTCTCCACCACAACCTTCTGCCCCGGAAGGGCCCCGATGGGATTCAGCGCCTTGGCATGAACTGCCGCGCCGGTGACGCCGCAGCCCGCGCACTCCTCGCAGTCGTGGCCGCAGGCGGATTTCCGGGGGACGGAAATCTCGGCATGCCCGGAGTCCAGAATTCGTTCAACCGTTGCAATCTGCGTCATGGCGTTCCCCCTGTCTGCGCGTCTTCCCCGGCGGGAGCGGCGGCCTCCACGTCTTCCGGTCCCGCTTCCTCCTCCGGCGGCGGCTCCTCGCCGCCTTCCCGGATGGTGACCTGAATCTGATACAGGCCGCTGATGCCCACGTCTCCCTTGTTGACCGTCACTTCCGCGGGAATGGTATAGGTGCCGGAGGCGGCGGAATAATCGTCCAGGTCCACCGTTACGGCAATGTCCTCTCCCGTGAGGGCGGCAACGTCCGCCTCGGTGCCAAAGACCTTCACCGCCAGGCTGTCCGTCAGCAGCTCCACGCGTTTGCCCTCCGGCAGGTTCAGCCAGGAGATATTTTCCGTAGAAATCGTAGCGCTGGTCATGTCCTTGAACCGGATGCGCAGGGCGGCCCGGGTAACGCCGCTCACGTTGGTGCATCCGTCAGGCAGGATAATCAGATAATTGGTAGTGGTGTAGTTCTCGGAGGCCGTGGTGCCC
>VSMY01000037.1 GCA_009773995.1 Oscillibacter sp.
TAGAAAAGAAAGATTGAGGAGGATGCAACATGAATATGAAACTCTTGTCCGGAATGCTGTTGCTTTTGGTTTTGCTCGGTATGCTGACGGCCTGCGGCTCCACGCCTCCCGCGGAGACCAACGCCCCGGGACCCGCGCCGGAGGAAAAGCAGGAACGCCCGGAGAGCCAGGCCCCCGAGGCTCCCGCGAAGCAGGTGACCTGGAAGATGGCCTCCAACGTGATTGAAGGCTCGGACTGGGCCGCCGCCTTTGAGGAGATGTGGGCCCGGATTGAAGAGGAGACCAAGGGCGAGGTCCATGTGGAGATGTTCTATAACGGCGCGCTGGGCTCCGAGGCCGACGTGCTGCAAAACCTGCAGACCAATAATATACAGGCCGCTCAGATCTCCTTCTCCCTGCTCGCGCAGTTTGAGCCTGAGTGGAACGTCATGGACATGCCGTTCCTGTTCACCTCGCAGGAGCAGTTGGACAAGTTCAACGCCACGGAGGAGGCGCAGGAGCTCTACGCGCGCTTCCAGAACTACGGCATCTGGTTCAATTATGTGGGCCTGCTGGGCTTCCGCTACCCCGATATGGTGAAGGCGCCCATCGTCACCCCGGACGATTTGAAGGGAACGACCTTCCGGGTAATGGACAACGCGATTCAGATGGCGACTCTGGAGGCCTTTGGGGCGACGCCGATCACGGTGCCGGTGGGAGACGTGTACAACGCGCTGAAAATGGGCGTGTGCGACGGCTGGTGCGGCGACGCCGTGGCGATTCAGGTTCGGACGGCCTACGAGCCGGCGCCGTATGTGTCCAGCGTGCCCCTGTTCCCCGTGACGCTGGGCTGCCTGCTCAGCACGGAGGCCCTGGACGCCCTGACCCCGGAGAGCAGGGAGACCGTGATCCGCATTTACAGCGAGATGATGCCGGGCGTTATGTCCAGAGCCTGGGATGAGAACCTGCAGATCATCAAGGACCTGGCCAATGAGGGAAAGTGCGAGTTCGTAGAGGTGGAGGACATTTCCGCCTTCCAGGAAAAGGTGACTCCCGTGCTGGACCAGGCCAGAGTGGACTATGGCTGCGGCGGCTGGATCGACCTGATTTCCTCCCTGTAAGGGCGGCAAGGAGCATAGACCCCATCCCGCGGCGCGGGCAGCGCCCGCGCCGCGGGATGATTTTTTAAAGAAGGGGGGATTACGGAATGAGCTGGCTGAAAAAGCTGAACGAGTGGATTTACCGCCTTTGCGGCGTTGCCAGCGCCCTGCTGCTCTTGGGGATCGTCGTGTTTACGTTCGCGCAGGTCCTCAGCAGATATGTGTTTCACTACTCCATTAAGTGGTCGTCCGAGCTGATTATCTACCTTCTGACCTGGATGGTATATCTGGGCTGCGTGATGGGCTACAAGCAGGACGCGATCGTGGGCCTCTCTGTGGTGACCGACCGGCTGGGGACGCGGGCGCGGGCTGTTTCTAAGGTCCTGACCCACGGCCTGCTTTTGGTGTTTTTCGTGATATCCGTCTGGGCCAACACGGAGGTGGTGGTTTTTGCCGCCCGGAAATACAGCACGATTATGAAGCTGAACCTTGCCTTCGTATCCGGAAGCTGGTCGGCGGCGGGCTGCATGATGGGGCTGTGCGCCGTTGAAAAGCTGATTGACAACCTGAAGCTCTTAGCGAGGAGGGGGGAGACGGTATGAACGCGGGCGTTATGTTTTTGATTTTTGTCGTGCTGATGCTGATCGGCATCCCCATTGCGTTTTGCCTGGGGCTGGCGTCCATGGCGTACATTTGGGCCAACGGACTGGTGCTGTCCATGGTGCCCCAGAAGATGACGACCTCGCTGGAGTCCTTTGTGTTCATTGCGCTGCCGCTGTTTATTCTGGCGGGGGATATTATGAACACCGGCGGAATCACGCAAAAGCTGGTCAACATTTCAAAGGCGCTGGTGGGCCATTTCAAAGGAGGCCTCGCCTATGTAAACGTAGTGGTGAGCATGCTGTTCGGCGGCATCCAGGGCATGGCGGCCGCGGACACGGTGGCGATTGGCGGATTGTTGATTCCGGCCATGAAGAAAGAGGGATACCGGGTGGATTTTGCCACGGCGATCACGGTGGCCTCCTCCACCATTGGGGCGGTGATCCCGCCCAGCTTCCTCTTCATCATCTTTGGCGCCGTGACGGGAATGTCCGTGGCCACAATTTTTATCGGCGGCCTGCTGCCGGGCATCCTGCTGGGACTGCTCCAGATCGGGTATATCTACTATCTGGCGCACAGCAAGCGGAACGCGGGCACGATTCCCGACGGTGAGAAAATTCCGCTCCGGCAGGCGGTCCGGTATCTGCTGGAGGGCGCGCCGACGCTGGTCCTGCCGCTGATCATCATGGGCGGCATCTGCACGGGCATCGTGACGACTACGGAGTCGGCGGTCCTGGCGGTGGTGTACGCCTTGATTTACTGCCTGGTTACCAAGGAGAGCGATTTCAAGAAGCTGGGGAAGGTCTTTTGGAACAGCGCCCAAACCTGCGGCTCCTCCATGATTATCCTCTGCACCTCGTCGCTGTTCGGGTACATTCTCACGGCGGAGCGGATCCCGGAGGCGGTGGTCCGCCTGCTGCTGAACATCTCGGACAACAGAATTGTCCTGCTGCTGATCATCAATGTGTTTTTGCTGATCGTCGGCACGTTTATGGACGGGACTCCAGCGATTATGATTTTGGCGCCCATTCTGCTTCCGGTGATGATGGATTTGGGACTGGAGCCTGTGAACTGCGCCATCGTGATCTGCTTCAACCTGATTATCGGCATGATTACGCCGCCGGTGGGCGTGTGCCTGTTCCTGGCCACCGGGATCAGCAAGCTGACCATTGAGGAGATATCCAAGGCGGTGCTTCCGCTCATATGCATCTCCATCGCGGAGCTTCTTCTGATTACCTTTGTTCCGTTTTTCACTACATGGCTGCCGTCCCTGCTTTGACGGCCTGAGGAATTTCAAAAAAAGAGAGGAGAGAACTCCATGGATTTGACGGTAAAACTGGATGGCCGCGTCTGCCTGGTGACGGGCGGCGCGTCCGGAATGGGGAGAGAGTTTGCAAAGGCGCTGGCCGGCTGCGGCGCGTCCGTCATGATTGCGGACTTAAACGCGGCGGGAGCGGAGGCGGCCGCGGCGGAATTGAGAGCCCAGGGACTTCAGGCGGATTGGATGGAGGTGGACGCGGCGGACGCCGCCGGCGCCGAGAGAATGGCCGCCGAGGTTAAGGAAAAGTACGGCCGGATCGACGTGCTGGTAAACTCCATCGGCGTTGGAGCCAAGGCGCGTCCCGGCGAGGACAAGTATCAGCTCTGGAACCGGCTGATCCGGATCAACCTCTGCGGGGTGTTCCACTGCTGCGCGGCGGTGGGAGAGGTGATGGTAGCCCAGGGGAAGGGCGCCATTATCAATATCGCCTCGATGTCCGCCTCCATCGTCCCGGCGAAGAACAGGCCCGGACGGCTGGGCGAATACGGCTTGTTTGGATACTGCGCGTCCAAGGGCGGGGTCCGCCAGTTGACCAAGGCGATTGCCGCCCTGTGGGCGGAGTACGGCGTCCGGGCAAATTCCATCAGCCCGGGATATGTGGATACGCCGATGACGAAGGAGCCTCACAGCGACCCCGTCGTCCGCAGCCGGATGGAGGCGACGGTCCCGGCGGGGCACATCGCCGCTCCGGAGGAAATTACGGGCGCCGTGCTCTTCCTGGCCTCCGACGCGTCCGCTTATATTACCGGACACGATCTGCTGGTGGACGGCGGTTTTACCTGCCGCTGATTTTGTAACGGACGAAAGGAAATTGCCATGGAAACTATGATGAGGGCGGCCGTTTGGCACGGAGAGCCCGAATTGAAGGTACAGGCGTGGAAAAAGCCGGAGATTCAGCCGGACCAGGTGCTGGTAAGGGTGGCGTACGCCGGTATCTGCGCTTCGGACGTTCACATTCTCAACAACGGCCTCCCGCGGGAGGCGGTGAAGCCGCCCAGGGTGATCGGGCATGAGTGCGCCGGAGTGGTGGAGGCCGTGGGCGGCCGGGTGCGGAGCGTAAAGGCGGGAGACCATGTTACGGGAAATCCTGTGGGTTCCTGCGGCGCCTGCTACTATTGCAGGAATCAGATGGAGCATTTCTGCGAGCGCCCCTTCTCCATTATCCGGGGGCCGGGAGAGGGGACGTACGCGGAGTACATCGTGTTCCAGGAAAAGCAGATTTACAAGCTTCCGGAGTCGATTCCCTTGAAGCATGGGGCCTTGACGGAGCCGCTGTCGGTGGCCGTCCACGCTGTGGAGCAGGCGGGAATCGCCCTGGGGAGCACCTGCGTCATCATAGGGGCGGGCGTGATCGGGCTGATGATCGCCGCGATCGCCCGGAAAAGAGGCTGTGCGCGGATCATCATGTCCGATCCCAACGAGCTGCGCCGCCGCCAGGCGCTGGAGCTGGGGGCGGACTGCGCGGTGGATCCGGCGCGGGAGGATTTGAGAGCGCGCGTCTTGGAGTGGACGGAGGGCCGGGGCGCCGACGTGTGTATCGAGGCCGTGGGCAGCCCCCGCCTGATTGAGCAATGCCCGGCGCTGGTGCGCTGCGGAGGAACGGTGTTGCTGGTGGGGTGGCCCCCTCGGGAGGCGTCGGTTTCCATCAACCCCTTCCTGATTTACCGTTACGAGGTCCAAATCAAGGGCTCCCAGCTCTCGCCGTACTGCTTCGGGAAGGCGGCGGCTCTGCTGGACCAGGTGGGCATAGAGCGGTTTATCAGCCACGTCTACCCCTTGGAGCGGATCAACGAGGCGTTTGAAATGCAGCGCTCCGGCAAGGGGCTGAGAATCCTGATCGAAATCGCCGGGGAGCAGCCCTGAGGCTTGTTAAAGAAGAAGGAACCCTGTGGAGGGGAATGAACATCGGAAAAGGAGAAGAAACATGGAATATACCGCTCGAAAAGACCTGGAGAACCTTCAGCTTCCGGGACGCATGATGCAAAAGATCGTGGGCAGGCCCGAGGACGGGTATGGGATCCCGTCCCGGATCATGCATGTGGGATACTGCCGTTACTGCGCGGAGGCGGGCCCCATGAGTCCCCATATGCATTCGGAGGAAACCGTTCAAATCTTGGATGCCGACCGGGCATGGGTGCGCTACGGCGGAAAACCCGAGGCCCTGGAGCATACGCTGAGGCTGGAAAAGGATATGACGCTCCATTTCGCTCCGGGGGAGTGGCACGTGTTTGAGTATGAAGAGGGCGGCTCCCTGGACATCCTCTTTATTTACGGGGAGAAGATCCCCCTGTAAACGGGGAACGCCTTCCCCGGACCCTCCGGGGCGGAGGCGGACGAAAAGGGGCGCCTCCGGCATGGAGCGCCCCTTTTATCCGCAGTCCGGCGGCGTGGCCGGGTCCTGTTTCATAAGAAAAAACCGCACGATTAAAAAATCGTGCGGTTTTGTATAGTGCGCTCAGAGGATTAATAGTAACGCTTCTTGTTCTTGCGGGCGGCTTCAGACTTCTTGCGCCGCTTCACGCTGGGGCTCTCGTAGTGCTCCCGCTTCCGGACCTCGGCCAGAACGCCGGCCTTGGCGCAGCTGCGCTTGAAACGCTTCAGCGCGCTGTCGATGGACTCGTTTTCCTTGACGTGGATCTCAGACATCTATATTTTCCCTCCCTCCGAGGTATCCGGCTATTTCCAGGATACTTTAAGGGCCATGTTATATGGCTTCAACATCGCTATTATACAGATTTGGAGGAAACTTGTCAAGAGCAATTCCAAAATCTCTGTTTCTCATAATCTGCCCGGAAAGCGGGCCGAAAAAACAGGGAAATTTCCACCGGAAAAGGGCCTGTATCCCTCCTATGGCGGCGCTTTTGGCGAAAATGACGGAGAAATCGCAAAAATTTCTATTGACAAACCGCCGGAAATCCTGTATCTTATAGCCCAACAGCAAAACAACGAAACGCGATGACAGGGAGAAAGTCTTTTTCCGTAACGCTTCAGAGAGCCGCCGGACGCTGCGAGGCGGCGCGGAGGGGAAGGACGTCACTGGCCCTCGAGCGGTTCCGCTGAGACCCCGGTTTAGGCGGAGACGGCTGGCCTCGTTATTGGCCGGAGCCTTGTTTGAGGCTGTGAGGGCCGTTGGGCAACCGGCGGCTAAACCAGGGTGGTACCGCGTGTTGATTGACACGCCCCTGACTCCGAGGAGTCAGGGGCGTTTTCTTGTCCCCTGACCCATCCGACACCATAATTCTGCAAGGAGGACGCCGCTATGAAACCCGGATTTGAAAAGTACATTCCCTTCCAGCCTCAGCCCATTCAGGGGCGCACCTGGCCGGACCGGAAGATTGCCAAGGCCCCTGTTTGGTGCTCCGTGGACCTGCGGGACGGCAACCAGGCGCTGATTGACCCCATGAACCTGGCGGAGAAACTGGAGTATTTCCACACGCTGGTGGACATCGGCGTGAAGGAGATTGAGATTGGCTTCCCCTCCGCCAGCGAGACGGAATATGAAATCTGCCGGGAGCTCATCGAGGGCGGCCACATCCCCGACGACGTGACCATCCAGGTGCTGGTCCAGGCCCGGGAACACCTCATCAAGAAGACCTTTGAGGCCATCCGCGGCGCGAAAAATGTGATTCTCCATTTCTACAACTCCACCTCCACCCTCCAGCGCAAGGTGGTTTTCCACATGGACTGCGACGACATCACGAAAATCGCCACCGACGCCGCAGACCTCATCTACGAGATGTCCCAGCCCATGATTGCCGGGGGCATGAATCTTCGCTTCGAGTATTCCCCCGAGTCCTTCATGGGCACGGAGATGGACTACGCCGTGGAAATCTGCCGGGCCGTGCTGGAGCACCTCCACGCCACGCCGGAAAAGAAGGTCATCCTGAACCTCCCCACCACGGTGGAGAACTGCATGCCCAACCAGTTCGCCGATATGCTGGAGTACTTCATCCGCAGGCTTCCCGGCCGGGACCGGGCCATCATCTCCCTTCATCCCCACAATGACCGGGGCTGCGGCGTGGCCACCACGGAGATGGGCCTGCTGGCCGGGGCCGACCGGGTGGAGGCCACCTTGTTTGGCAACGGGGAGCGCACCGGAAACGTGGACATGGTGACCCTGGCCATGAACATGTACACCCAGGGCGTGGACCCGGAGCTGGACTTCTCCAACATCAATCAAATCAAGGAGATGTTCGAGCGGTGCACCAAGATGCCCGTGGGCGACCGCCAGCCCTATGCGGGCAAGCTGGTCTTCACGGCCTTCTCCGGCAGCCACCAGGACGCCATCAACAAGGGCGTCCAGTATATGAAGACCTCCGGCACGGAGTATTGGGAAATCCCCTATCTCCCCATCGATCCCGCCGATGTGGGCCGGGAGTACGAGCCCATCATCCGCATCAACTCCCAGTCCGGCAAGGGCGGCGCGGCCTATATCATGGAGCACGACTTCGGCTTCGACCTGCCCAAGTCCATGCAGCCGGAGTTCGGCCATATCGTCCAGGTGGAGACGGACAAGGTGGGCAAGGAGGTCGCCCCGGAGCGGATCAACGAGCTGTTCCATCAGGAGTATATCGAGGCGAAGCAGCCCTATCAGCTCCTCAAGCACGCCTTCCGGGAGACCGTGGACGCCGAAGGCCACTCCCACGTGGCCTTCCAGGGGACCCTCCGGCACACGGACACGGTGTTCGAGGTCTCCGGCGAGGGCAACGGCCCCATCGACGCCTTCTTCAACGCCATCCAGGGGGAGAAAATCGACCGCTTCACCTTCCTGGACTACGCCTCCCACGCCATCACCGACGGCTCCGACTCCCAGGGCGTGGCCTACATCCTTCTCCAGGACCGGCGCACCGGAAAGCAGTACTGGGGCGTGGGCCTGAGCCACAACATCAACCTGGCACCCCTCCGGGCCATCCTGTCCGCCGTCAACCGGGCCAAGCGGGCATAAGCGGACTTCTCCGGCGGATATTCATGAATCAATAAGGAGCGTGACAACAAATGGGAATGACCATGACGCAGAAAATCCTGGCAAAGCACGCGGGGCTGGACTCCGTCCGGGCGGGGCAGCTCATCCAGGCGAAGCTGGACCTGGTGCTGGGCAACGACATCACCACCCCCGTGGCGGTCAACGAGTTCGAGGCGGCGGGCTTCGACAAGGTGTTCGATAAAAGCAAAATCGCCCTGGTAATGGACCACTTCGCCCCCAACAAGGACATCAAGGCCGCCGCCCAGTGCAAGCAGTGCCGGACCTTCGCCCGGCGGTTTGACATCGATAACTACTTCGACGTGGGAGAAATGGGCATCGAGCACGCCCTGCTGCCGGAAAAGGGACTGGTGGCCCCCGGCGAGGCCGTCATCGGAGCGGACTCTCACACCTGCACTTACGGGGCCTTAGGCGCCTTTTCCACCGGCGTGGGGTCCACGGACATGGGCGCGGCCATGGCGGCGGGAGAGACCTGGTTTAAGGTGCCCTCCGCCATCAAGGTGAACCTGACGGGCAAGCTCCGTCCCTTCGTCTCCGGCAAGGACGTGATTTTGACCCTCATCGGGATGATCGGCGTGGACGGGGCCCGGTATCAGTCCCTGGAGTTCGCCGGGCCCGGCGTGGCCGAGCTCTCCATCTACGATCGGCTGACCATCTCCAACATGGCCATCGAGGCCGGGGCGAAAAACGGCATCTTCCCCGTGGACGACATTACGAAAGCCTACGTCGCGGAGCGGGTGAACCGCCCCTGGACCGCCTATGAGGCCGACCCGGACGCGGAGTACGAGCGCACCGTGGACATCGACCTTTCCCAGGTGGACTGCACCGTGGCCTATCCCCACCTTCCCGAGAACGCCCACAGCGCCCGGGAGGGGAAGGACATCCGAATCGACCAGATTGTCATCGGCTCCTGCACCAACGGCCAGCTGCCGGACCTGGAGGCCGCCGCCGCCATCTTAAAGGGCCGCCACCTGGCGAGGGACGTCCGGGGTATTGTCATCCCCGCTACCATGAACGTCTACCGGGCGTGCATGAAGCGCGGCCTGACCGACATTTTCCTGGACGCGGGCTGTATCGTCTCCACCCCCACCTGCGGGCCCTGCCTGGGCGGCTACATGGGCATCCTGGCCGCCGGGGAGCGCTGCGTCTCCACCACGAACCGGAACTTTGTGGGCCGCATGGGCCATGTGGACAGCGAGGTGTACCTCGCCTCTCCCGCCGTGGCCGCCGCCTCCGGCGTCGCGGGCCACATCTGCCATCCTGAGGAGGTTTGAACATGAACGTACAGGGAACCGTCCATAAATACGGGGATCACGTGGACACGGACGTCATCATCCCCGCCCGCTACCTGAACACCCCGGACCACAAGGAGCTGGCCGCCCACTGCATGGAGGACATCGACCGGGACTTCATCCATAAAGTAAAGCCCGGCGATATCATGGCGGCGGGAGTCAACTTCGGCTGCGGCTCCTCCCGGGAGCACGCCCCCATCGCCATCAAGGCCAGCGGGGTCAGCTGCGTCATCGCGGCCACCTTCGCCCGCATCTTCTACCGGAACGCCATCAACATCGGCCTGGCCATCCTGGAATGCCCCGCGGCAAGCAGCGGCATCTCCGACGGGGACCAGGTGGCGGTGGACTTCGACACCGGGGTCATTACCAACCTCACCAAAAACGAGACCTATCAGGCGGAGCCCTTCCCGCCGTTCATCAAGGATATGATCGAAAAGGGCGGGCTTATGGCCTCCTTGAAGGCCGGAAAGGCGGACAAATGAATAAGACCATTGCCGTCATCCGGGGCGACGGCATCGGCCCCGAGATTGTGAGCGAAGCCATCGGCGTGCTGGACGCCGCGGCGAAGAAATTTGGCCATACCTTCACCTACCGGGAGGCCCCCATGGGCGGCTGCGCCATCGACGCCTTCGGCGTGCCCCTGCCGGACTCCAGCCTGGAGACCTGCTTGAGCTCCGACAGCGTGCTGCTGGGGGCGGTAGGCGGCCCCAAGTGGGACGCGCAGCCCTCCGCCAACCGCCCGGAACGGGGACTTTTGAAGCTCCGCTCCGCCATGGGCCTGTATACCAACGTCCGGCCCGCCCGGATGTTCTCCGACCTCGCCGCCGCCTGTCCCCTCCGGGCGGATATCGCGGCGAAGGGCATCGACTTCGTGGTGGTCCGGGAGCTTATCGGCGGTATGTACTTCGGGGAGCACACCACCTCCGAGGTGGACGGGGAGCTCAAGGCCGTGGACGTGTGCTCCTATTCTGAGCACGAGGTCCGCCGGGTGGCGAAGGTGGCCTTCGACATGGCCCGGAAGCGCCGGGGCCGGGTGACCTCCATCGACAAGGCCAACGTGCTGGACACCTCCCGCCTGTGGCGGAAGACCGTGGAGGAAGTCGGCAGGGACTACCCGGACGTGGAGCTCCTGCACATGTACGTGGACAACGCCGCCATGCAGATTGTCCGGGACCCCAGCCAGTTTGACGTCATCGTGACGGAGAACCTCTTCGGGGACATCCTCTCCGACGAGGCCAGCCAGATCACCGGCTCCATCGGCATGATTCCCTCCTCCAGCATGGGGGAGGGGACAAGGGGCCTCTACGAGCCCATCCACGGCTCCGCCCCGGACATCGCCGGGCAGGACAAGGCCAACCCCATCGGCACCATCCTGGCGGCGGCCATGATGCTGCGCTACAGCTTCGACATGAGCGCCGAGGCCGACGCGCTGGAGGCCGCCGTGGACCGGACCCTCAAGGCGGGCTTCCGCTGCGGGGACATTATGAACGAGGGCGGGAAGCTCCTGGGCTGCAAGGCCATGGGGGCGGAGATCCGGGCCCGGATTTGAACATGAGAAATCAAAGGGGGAGGCTGAAAAGCCTCCCCCTTTCGGGTCGTTTATTCTTTCAAATTTGCCAGAGCTTCGGGGTAGTTCGAGATAATCTCGCCGACAGTCGGACAGCTTTCCAGGTCCGGGCAGTCCCCGCAGGTCGCCGCGCCTCTTTTCAGGGCGCACCGGCGGATTTCGCACATCTGGTCGCAAAACACCGTTTTTACCCCCTCAACCCGGCAGCCCTGGCAGTTGATATGTTCCGGCAGGATGGGGGCGTTATTCAGCTCGGCCCATAATTTTGCAGTCTTCTCCCGCAGCGCCTGGTCGTCATGGAGGGTCGCAAGGTACGCGTCGCATTTCTCACAGTCCAGTCCGCAGTACCCAATCAGGTCTTTCATAGCTATGTACCTCCCAAAAATTCCGAATTTCCATTCCAATTATAGCATAGGATCCGGGCCAATTCAACCCGGCCCTGCGGAACCGCCGGGGTTTCCCCTTTGACAAAGGCCGACCTATTTGCTATGATGGACCTATCTTGACGGAGAGAGGAGCGGGACCATGCGAAACGTAAAATACGGCAAGTGCGTCAAATGTGGAAAGACTTATGAGGCAGCGCCGGACCTGACCACCTGCGAATGCGGCGGCATCCTGGACATTACCTATGACTACGATTACATCAAATCCCGTCTGACCAAGGAGGTCCTGGCAAACCGGGCGGAGCGATCCATGTGGCGTTACCGGGAGCTGCTGCCCATTGAGGAGGATACGGCCCCCACGCCCCTGCGGGTGGGCTGGTCCCCCCTCTACGAGGAGCCCCGGCTGGCGGAGGCCCTGGGCCTGGGCCGCCTCTACGTGAAGGACGACGGCCAGAACCCCACCGCCTCCCTGAAGGACCGGGCCAGCGCTATGGCGGTAGCCAAGGCCCGGGAGGCCGGGGCCAAGGTCATCGCCTGCTCCTCCACGGGCAACGCCGCCAGCTCTCTGGCGGGCAACGCGGCGGCGGCGGGACTGTCCACGTACATCTTCGTCCCCTCCCGGGCCCCCAAGGGGAAGGTGGCCCAGCTGATGACCTTCGGGGCCACGGTGATCTCCGTCCAAGGGAGCTATGAGGAGACCTTCGAGCTCTCCAAGCAGGCCATCGACAAATGGGGCTGGTACAACCGCAACGCCGCCATCAACCCCTACCTCTCCGAGGGCAAGAAGACCGTGGCCCTGGAGATCATGGAGCAGCTTGGCTGGGAGGTCCCGGACTACATCGCCATCTCCGTGGGGGACGGCTGCACCATCGCGGGGCTCTGGAAGGGCCTCAAGGACCTCCACGCCATCGGCTTCATCGACCGCCTGCCCCGGCTGATCTCCGCCCAGGCGGCGGGCTGCTGCCCGCTGAACCGGGCCATTGAAACGAATGCACCCTGGGAGCCCATGGAGGAGAACACCCTGGCGGACTCCATCGCCGTGGGCGTGCCCCGGAACGCCGACAAGGCCCTCATGGCCATCCGGGAGTCCAAGGGCCTGACCGTGAACGTCACCGACGAGGAAATCATGGCCGCCCAGCAGCTGCTGGGCCGGACCTGCGGCGTCTTCGGCGAGCCCGCCGGGGTCACCGGCACGGCGGGGGTCAAGAAGCTCTGCGAGGCCGGGGTTATCGGAAAACAGGACACGGTGGTCTCCGTGGTGACGGGGAACGGCCTGAAGGACGTGGCTAACGCCATCGCCGCCTGCGGGGAGCCCATTACCATCCCCTCCGACATGGACCGGCTGCTGGCGGCCTTCTCGGAAAAGGGAATCCGGGTGGAAGGCGTATGACCCTCCGGCCCTACCGGCCCTCCGACCTGGGGGAAATTCTGGAGCTGTTTTACGACACGGTGCATACGGTGAACGCGGGAGATTACACGCCGGAGCAGATGGACGCCTGGGCCGACGGCGCGCCGGACAGGGAGGATTGGGGCCGGACGCTGGCGGAGCATACCACGCTTGTGGCGGTAGAGGCCGGGGTCATCGTGGGCTTCGGAGACATCGACGCCTCGGGCTATCTGGACCGGCTGTATGTCCACAAGGACTTCCAGCACCGGGGAATCGCCTCCGCCCTGTGCGAGGTCCTGGAGGCGGCGGAGGAGGCGGAATGCGTCGCCACCCACGCCTCCATAACCGCCCGGCCGTTTTTTGAGAAGCGGGGCTACCGGGTCATCCGGGAGCGGCGGGTGGTCCGGCATGGCGTGTCCATGACGAATTACCGGATGGAGAAGCGGCCCCCTGCACAAAACGCCTGTTACTGAGCAGAAAATGCCGTTGCCTCTCCGGCGGAAACGGCGTATGATATCCTGCGATACCGTATCCCGGAACTGGAGGGGATTCCCATGAATACAACCTTTGACGCCCACTGCTGGGCGGAAATCGACCTGGACGCCCTGGCCCATAACTTCCGCCTGATTCAGGAAAAGGCGGCTCCCGCGGCGGTCTGCGCCGTGGTGAAGGCCGACGCCTACGGCCACGGGGACCGGATGGCGGCCCGGACCCTGGCGGAGGCCGGGGCGGCGTGGTTTGCCGTGTCCTCCCTGGCGGAGGCCCGGCACCTGCGGCGTAGCGGCATTGTACAGCCCATCTTAATTTTGGGCATGACCCGGCCGGAGTGCGCCCCGGCGCTGGCGGAAGAACGCATCACCCAGGCGGTCTACAGCCCGGAGTACGCCCGGGCCCTGGCCCAGGCGGCGGAGGCCGCCGGGGTGACGGTGGAGGGCCATCTGAAAATCGACACCGGCATGGGCCGCATCGGCTTCGGGGCCTGCCGGGACTTTGAGGGCGCGGTGTCCGGCCTTCTGGAGTGCCGGAGCTTGAAGGGCCTCTCCGTCACCGGCGCGTTTCAGCACTTCTCTGTGGCGGACTCCCTGTCGGAGGACGACCGCCGTTACACCGCGGAACAGTACGCCCTCTTCCGCCGGGTGGTGGAGCGCCTGGAGGCGGCGGGGCCCCTGGAGACCGTCCACTGTTCCAACTCGGCGGGGCTCACGGCCCACCCGGACTGGAGCTGCGGCATGGTCCGGGCCGGGGTCATCCTCTACGGCCAAGACCCCAGCCCGGAGGTGACCTTCCCCGGATTAAAGCCCGTCATGGCGCTGAAAACCGTGGTCAGCCAGGTGAAGGATCTGGGCCCTGGGGACTGCGTGGGCTATGGCCGGACCTACACGGCGGACCGTCCCATGCGGGCGGCCACGGTCTGCTGCGGCTACGCCGACGGCTATTTCAGGAGCCTGTCCAACCTGGGCACGGCTTCCATCCATGGAAAGCCCGCCCCGGTCATCGGCCGGGTGAGCATGGACCAGATTGTCCTGGACGCCTCCGCCGTTCCCGAGGTTTCCGCCGGAGACGAGGCCGTGCTCCTGGGTTCCGCTCCGGCGGACGGCTTCGCCCAGGCGGCGGAAAAGGCGGGGACCATTTCCTACGAGCTCCTCTGCGCCGTGGCCCGCCGGGTGCCCCGGGTCTACCTCCGGGGCGGCGAGGCCGTGGAGGTCCTGGACTACCTGGACAAGGAGTAAAGAAGTGGGCTTGACGCCCAAGGGTTTCCATGCTATCATCATCCCTAGCCCGTCCCCGGAAAGCGTTTCTGACCGGAGGACCTGATTCCATATCAGTCGATCTGGCGGCAAGGTGGTTTCCGCGCCGTAAGAGGAGAGAGCAGGACGCGGAGCGTTTGTCTCCGGGTCCGGCCGCGTTGTGATTTTGCAGCCCCTCCGCCGGTCGGCGGAGGGGCTTTTACTTTTCATAAAAGGAGGGAAGCTATATGGAAACCCGCGTCGCCGTCCTGGCGGTCATCGTCCGGGAGGCGGACTCCGTGGCGGCGCTGAACGCCCTGCTGCACCAGTACGAGAGCGCCATCATTGGGAGAATGGGCGTCCCCTGCCGGGAGCGGGGCATCCGGCTCATCAGCGTGGCCCTGGACGCGCCGGCGGACGTGATTTCGGCCCTGTCCGGGAAGATCGGCCGCCTGCCCGGCGTGACGGCCAAAACGGTATATGCCCCCCCTGCTTTTTCTTGAAAGAAAAAGCAGGCAAAAAGAACGTTCGCCCGCTCTGGCCGTCTGGCAGATGACCAGGCCAAAGCGACGGCAACGAAGAAACGCTTGGAGGAAACGACTATGAAAACCCTAAAGACCCTGGCCCTTGCCTTAGCCCTGCTGCTGGCCCTTTCCGCCTGCGGCGTTATCACCAGCGACGACGGCCCCACGGAGGTAGTGGGCGGCTCCGCTCCGGAGGCGGGGAGCCAGGCGTCCCAGCCCACCCTGGACTTCACCCCGGACGAGATGCACGAGGACTTCCCCCTCCTGATCGGGGCGCTGAAGGGCCCCACCGCCATGGGCATGGTGCGGATGATGGAATGGAAGCAGGTGTGGGACTCCATTAGCCACTGGTATTTTCAGCTGGCGGGCTCCGCCGACGAGCTGACTCCCCGGCTCATCAAGGGGGAGCTGGATATTATCTGCGTCCCCGCCAACCTGGCGGCGGTATTGTATAACAAGACAGAGGGCCAGGTGGTCACCCTGGCCGTCAACACCCTGGGGGTCCTCTACATTGTGGAGAACGGCGGGGAGACGGTCCAGTCCATGGCGGACCTGAAGGGCAAAACCATCGTGGCCGCCGGGAAGGGCTCCACGCCGGAGTTCGGCCTCCGCTACCTTCTGGAACAGAACGGCCTGGACCCGGACAAGGACGTGACCGTGGACTGGAAAAGCGAGCACGCCGAGTGCGTCGCCGCCCTGGCGGCGGGAACGGCGGACATCGCCCTGCTGCCCCAGCCCTTCGTCACCGTGGCCCAGGGGAAGCTGGAAAACCTGCGGGTGGCCCTGGACCTGACGGCGGAGTGGGACGCCCTGGACAACGGCTCCGCCATGATTACCGGCGTGGCCGTGGCCCGGCGGGACCTGGTGGAACAGCGCCCGGAGCTGGTGGAGGAGTTTTTGATCGAATACGCCAGATCCGTGGACTGGGTCAATGAAAACACCGCCGAGGCGGCGAAGCTGGTGGCCGCCAACGGCATCATCGAAAGTCCCGCCGTGGCGGAAAAGGCCCTGCCCCGCTGCAACATCGTCTGCCTCACAGGGCAGGAGATGTACGAAAAGCTCTCCGGCTACCTCCAGGTGCTGGCGGAGGCGAATCCGGAGTCCGTGGGCGGCCAGCTTCCCAGAGACGACTTCTACTATGGCGCCTAAGCTCCGCCCCTGGTCCGTGGCCTTCTGGCTGCTGGCCTGGCAGGGGGGGAGCATGGCCCTGGCGGCGGCGGTTCCCCACGGGGCGCTGCTGCTGGCCTCGCCGGTCCGGGCGGCGCTGCGGCTTTTGGAGCTGCTGCCCTCCCCCGCCTTCTGGCGGGCGGTGGGGAGCTCCTCCCTCCGCATCTTCGGCGGCTTTCTGCTCTCCTGCGCGCTGGCGCTGCTGCTGGCGGCCCTGGCGGCGGGGCATCCCCGGATCCAGGACCTGCTGGCCCCGCCGGTGGCGGTGGTAAAGGCGGTCCCTGTGGCCTCCTTCATCATCCTGGCCCTGGTGTGGCTGGACGCCCGGTCCCTGTCCCTCTTCATCTCGGCGCTGATGGTCTTTCCCCCGGTGTACCTCAACGTGCTGGAGGGGATCCGCCAAACGGATCGCAAGCTTCTGGAGCTGGCCCAGGTGTACCGGATTCCCCTGGGGCGGCGGATCCGGTGGATTTACGTGCCCCAGGTCCTGCCCTATTTCCGCTCCGCGGCCTCCCTGGCTCTGGGGCTGTGCTGGAAGGCGGGGGCGGCGGCGGAGGTCATCGGCCTCCCGGAGGGAACCATCGGCGAGCGGCTGTACACCGCGAAAATCTACCTGCAAACCCCGGACCTCTTCGCCTGGACCGCCGTGATTCTGCTGTTGGCGGCGGCCTTTGAGCGGGGGTTCCTGGCGGCGGCGGACGCCCTGGCAAGAAAGGCGGGACGGTGATGGAAATTCGTGTGGAAGGGCTCTGCAAGTCTTACGGCGGCAAGAGCGTGCTGACAAACCTTTCCGCCGTCTTCCGGGAGGGAATCACCTGCATCGCCGCCCCCTCCGGGACGGGGAAGACCACCCTGCTCCGCCTTCTGCTGAACCTGGAGCGCCCCGACGCGGGGACGATCTGCGGCGCAGACGGCCGCTGGGCCGCCGTGTTCCAGGAGGACCGGTTGCTGGAGGACCTGCCCGCCGCCGGGAATCTCCGCTTCGCCCTGGGAGAGGTCCCCGAGGAGGCGGGAGAGCTCCTGGCCCGCCTTGGCCTGGACCTCCCGGACCCCAAGCCTGTCCGGGAGTGGTCCGGGGGCATGCGGCGGCGGCTGGCCCTGGGCCGGGCGCTGCTGGCCCCGTCGAGCGCCCTGGCTTTGGACGAGCCCTTCACCGGCCTGGATGAGGAGAACCGGGCCCGCTGCCTGGCGCTTATCCGGGAGCGGGGAAGTGGGAAGCCCGTGCTGCTGGCCACCCATGACTTGACCGGCCTGGAGGACGCGCCGGTGGTGCGCCTGGGGGCCGGATAAGAAAAAACTCCGCCCGGCGGAGTTTTTTCTTGTTTTTGTTGGAAACACACTTGAAAACCGGGAGGTTTTGCCGTACAATAAACGCCGGATTCATTGCCGGCTTTTATTAGGAGGGACCGCTATGCGCGTCATCACGGGCTCCGCTGGGGGCCGCCGCCTGCTGGAGCTGGAGGGGCTGGAGACCCGCCCCACCACCGACCGGGTGAAGGAGGGCGTTTTCAGCGCCCTGCAGTTCGACATCGAGGGCCGCCGGGTGCTGGACCTCTTCGCCGGAACCGGCCAGATGGGCATCGAGTGCCTGAGCCGGGGGGCCGCCTCCGCCGTCTTTGTGGACCGGCGGAAGGACGCCTTTGAGCTGGTGAAACAGAACCTGGACCTGACGGAACTCCAGGATCGGGCACGGGTAGTCAGGGGAGACTCCCTGGAATTTCTGGCGGGGGCAAAGGAGGCATTCGACCTGGTGTTTCTGGACCCGCCCTATGCCTCCGGCCTGCTGGAACAGGCGCTGGAGAGGCTGACGGCGCCTGGATTTGACATTTTGGCTCCTTATGGTATAATCGTAGCGGAACACCCGGCGGACCGCCGTTTGGCCGTCCCGGCGGGGTGCCGCCTGCGGAAAACGTACCGCTACGGCAAGATTGCCGTCACCCTCTTCCTTCGGAAGGGAAACGAATAGAACGAGGAAACCGCTCATGAGAACAGCCATCTGCTCCGGCAGCTTCGACCCCATCACCCTGGGACACCTGGACGTGATCCGCCGGGCCGCCGGATGCTTTGACCGGATCTGGGTCTGCGTCAGCCCCAACGCGGAGAAGCGGAACCAGATGTTTACCCCGGAGCAGAAACTCCAAATGGTCCGGGCCGCCGTGGCGGACCTGCCCAATGTGGAGGCGGAGCTCTGGCCCGGACTGCTGGCGGATTTCGCCAGGAATCACGGGGCCTGCGCCATCGTCCGGGGCGTGCGGAGCCTGACGGATTTTGACATCGAGTACCAGATGGCCCTGATTAACGGCGGGCTGTGTCCGGGACTGGAAACCATGCTCCTGCCCGCCAGCGCCCCCTACCAGCATTTCAGCTCCTCCATGGCACGGGAGATGATTCGATACCGCCAGCCGCTGGAGAAGTATCTGCCCGCGCCTATCATCCCGCTTGTGGCGGAACTGACAGAGAATGAGGGAGGATCACACCATGGCCAATGATATCAACCGCCTGATTGACATGATTTATGAGCGGATCGAGGACGCCAAAGCTCCCGCCCTGAAGCCCAGCATGAGCATCGTGGACCGGGACGAGCTGCTGGATCTGCTGGACGAGCTCCGGGCCCAGCTTCCGGCGGAAATCAAGCGGGCCCAGGAGCTGTTGGCCGCTCGGGAAAAATTCGTGGAGGATGCCAAGCGGGATGTGGAGCGCATGATGCGCCAGGCGGAGCTGGAGGCCAAGACCAAGATCTCCGAGAGCGAGGTTATGTACGCCGCACGGGAAAAGGCCCGGCAGATCGTCACCCGGGCCGAGGAGCGCTCCCGCCAGCTCTATCAGGTGGCCAACAGCTACGCCGAGGACGCCCTGGCCCGGACGGAGGAGGCCGTTCAGGCCGCCCTGGACGAGGTGAAGCAGTCCCGGGTCCGCTTCCGCACCACCTCCGCCGCCAAGATGCAGGAGCAAAGGCAGAAATTGGAAAAGAAGAACGAGGAGAGCGAGACCTGAGTTACATACGACTAACAAAATTTTGGCTAAATTGACGAAACTTTTCCGGAAACAAAACCGGCCACCGCTAGATGTGGAAAAAAATTGGAGATAGCGCGCTTCCCGTCGCAAGATGTTGCGGCGGGGAGCGCTTTTTTTTGCGTGGGAGCAGGGGCGAAAAAAGTAGAACGCCCGTTTTATTTTTCAGAAAACGGGCGAAAAACAGAGGATTCCAGAGAAAAGGGCCGGTTTTCCGTCGAAAAAAAATCCTTGCTTTTCGGTCGCCGTTTTCGTATACTAGGTAGCACAGGTGGGGAGAAGTGGGGATTTGAGGCAGCTAAGTGGAGGCTTGCCCCATTCTGTCCCAGAAAAGGGGGAAAGGGGGCGGCTCCATGGCGAGGCTGCTGGGAAAATCGAATAACAGCATCGACGCCAAGGGCCGCCTTGTGATCCCTTCCGCCATGCGGGAGGCGCTGGGCGACACCTTTTTCATCACCATCGGCGCCGAGCACTGTCTGACCATTTATCCCCAAGCCAAGTGGGAGCAGATGTCCGACGAGATGGACGAGCTGCCCTACACAGAGGCAAGGGCTTTAACTTTACTCTACGCCAACGCCGTCCAGTGCGAGCCGGACGGCCAGGGGCGGGTGCTGATTCCCGCCGCCCTGCGGAAGTACGCGGGACTGCAGAAGGCCTGCACCATCGTGGGACTGAATACCTTCGCCGAGATTTGGGACGAGGGAACCTGGGCGGAGCGGGAGCGGAAGATGCTGGACGAGGAGGACATGGCCGCGGCCATGGACGCCCTGGCCCGTGCCCGCCGGAATCGGGGGTGAACCCCTATGGAATACACGCATAAGCCCGTCCTGCTGGACGAGTGCATCAGCGCCCTGCGCATCCGCCCGGAAGGCGTCTATGTGGACGGCACCCTGGGCCGGGCGGGACACTCCCGGGAGATTGCCAAAAGGCTGACCACCGGGAAGCTCATCTGCATTGACCGGGATTCCGCCGCCATCGAGGCGGCCGGGGAGCGGCTGGCCCCCTGGAAAAACCGGGTGCGGCTGGTCCACAGCAACTTCTCGGAGCTTGGAAGCGTCCTGGAGGAGGACGCGGACGGAATGCTCTTCGACCTGGGCGTCTCCTCCCCTCAATTGGACGATCCCGAGAGGGGCTTTTCCTATATGCACGACGCGCCGCTGGACATGCGGATGGACCGCTCCGCTCCGCTGACGGCCCGAGAGGCGGTCAATTCCTGGAGCTTGGAGGAGCTTCGGCGGATTCTATACGAGTTCGGCGAGGAGCGCTATGCCCCCGCCATAGCCAGGGCCATCGTGAAACGGCGGGAGCAGCGGCCCATCGAGACCACCCTGGAGCTGGTGGAGGTAATTAAATCCGCCATGCCCCCGGCGGCCCTGCGGGAAAAGCAGCACCCCGCCAAGCGGAGCTTTCAGGCGATCCGCATCGCCGTCAACGGCGAGCTGGACGCTTTGCCCCCCATGCTGCGGGCGGCGGCGGACAAGCTCCGCCCCGGCGGGCGGCTGGCGGTGATCACCTTCCACTCTCTGGAAGACCGCATTGTCAAGCGGACGCTGCGGGAGCTGGCCCAGGGCTGCACCTGCCCGCCGTCGTTTCCGGTGTGCGTCTGCGGGAAAAAACCGCTGGTGCGGCTGGACAAGCCCGTGACGCCCTCGGCGGCGGAGGTTGCGGAGAATCCCAGGGCCAGAAGCGCCCGGCTCCGCACGGCGGAGAAATTGGACAAGTTTGATATCTGAAAGCGGATTTAAAAACGGCGGAAAGGGGGCGGCTTCATGGCGTCGGCGGCACGGGACATGCGGTATCGCGGGAAACAGGCGGTTAACGGCAGCCTGGCTTACGATCTGGACTACGCGGTCCGGGAACGGGAACTGCGCCACGCGGGGGAGGCCCCCCGAGCGCGGGAGAAGGCCAAGGCAAGGGTCCTCGAGACGCCCCGGGTGCTGGTCCGGGCGCGGCAGGTGGTGTCCCCCCTGGCGGTGCTGAGCGTGGCGGCCATCATGGGACTGGCCCTGCTGGTGCTGATGAGCTACGTACAGCTGACCCTGCTGTCCGCGGATACGGTGAAGCTGCAAGGCCAGCTGGAGGAGCTGGAGTCGGAGAATGTGACCCTCACGGCCCAGTACCAGCGGATGTTCGACATGGCCTCGGTGAAGGAGGCGGCGGAGGCCGCCGGCATGTCCAAGCCCAGCAGCAGCCAGATGAGCCACCTGGACCTGTCGGCGGGGGATTCCGCCGTGGCGTACCGGCAGAAGGAGCCGGGGCTGTTCAGCCGCATCCTCTCCTCCCTTCACGGCGGGGTTTACGCCGTGGTGGAATATTTTGACTAACCGACGCACTATAATGAGCTGACATGATTTCCTGACGGCGGGGAGCGGGAAGCCGGTCTTCCAGCTCCCCCGCTTCATCCTTATTTTTTGGAATTTCCGACTAGGAGGCAGCAGCATGGCGACCCGTCCCCCCCAGAC
>VSMY01000038.1 GCA_009773995.1 Oscillibacter sp.
ACATGGAGTCGGTGTCGGATTTCCTAGCGGTGAAAGCCACCGACTACATGTTTGCCGTTCAGTTCAAGCGGAGCATGGCGGAACTGGAAAAGGCGTAAGTTCAGCCGATCCCAGGGGCCGGAATTTCCGGCCCCTGTTTTTTGATGCCCTGGAGCCGGAAAAGGAATGAAAATTTTGGCATTTCATCCAAAGATTTTACCTGTTCTTTGTGCTAAAATCCGATGCGTCCGGATAGAACCAATTATTTTGCAAAAACTACTTGCAATATAAATACAAATCGTGTAATATAGTTTTACAAACTAGATTACACGATATTGACAGCGCAAGCTGGGGAGGAGCGCTATGGAGGCTGTGTTGACAAAACGGGAATTACAGCGGGCCCGTCTGCGGGCGGTGCGCCGGGCGCAGGTTCAGGCCCGGAACGAGCCTCCCCGGCTGACGGTGGGGGCGGAGGTCTTCAACGCCGTGAGCCATGGGCTGGGGGCCCTGGGCGCGGCGGCGGCGCTGACGCTGCTGCTGGTCCGGTCCCACGGGGCGATGGAGCTGCTGGCCTCCTGCGTCTATGGAATCAGCATGGTGGTGATGATGCTGATGAGCTGCGTCTACCACGCCATGCCCGCCGGATCCCGGGGGAAGCGGGTCTGTCGGAGGTTTGACTATACCTCCATCTACCTGCTCATCGGCGGCACGTTCGCTCCCATCCTGCTGGTGTACCTGGGCGGAGCCCTGGGCGTGGCCATCTTCTGCGTCCAGTGGGCGGTCATTCTCACCGGCGTGACCCTGGTGATGGCCTTCGGTCCCGGACGCTGGCGGGCCCTGCACTTCACGCTGTACTTCCTCATCGGGTGGAGCGGGCTGGTGTTCCTGCCCCGGATGTACCTCCACAGCCGGACGCTGCTGTGGTTCATCTTCGCGGGAGGGCTGGCCTACACCCTGGGGATGCTCCCCTTCGCGGGAAAGAAAAAGTACGACCACTGTGTCTGGCACGTCTTCGTCCTGGCGGGGGCGGCCCTCCACTGGCTGGGGATTTACACCCAGATCTACGCCCTCCGCTGACCCAAAGCAAGCCGAACATCCGGGCTCCATCCTCCTGGGAATGGAGCCCGGATTTTTGCGCGCCCTGCCGGCATCAAGGACGCGTTAAAATTTGGGCCGGGAAAGGATTTGCGCAAGCGTTTTCGTTCCTGAAAGACTTGACTTTTCCGGAGGAGTTACTATAATCAAACCGTAACAAATCCACTCCCCTGGTCCGCCGGCCTGGACGGGGGGAGCTTGCGAGAGAGGGGATGCTTGATGAAAGAACACAAAAAGGGCCTGGCGCTGTGGCTGGCGGCGGTCCTGGCGCTGCTGGCGGGCGCGCTGCTGGCCGAGTCGTCCGGCCGGACGGAGACCGTGAAGGAGGCTATGCGGGACGCCGTGCTCCACGATGTGAACCGCGTCAGCCTCTTCGGGCTCAAGGAGGTGAACCCAGGGCTGATTTCCGCCTTTACGGTGACGCTGATTCTGCTCCTGGCCGCCGCCTGTATCCGGGTTTTCGTGATTCCGAAATTCCAGTACCGGCCGGGGAAATTTCAGATGCTGCTGGAGGAGGCCGTGGGCCTGTTCAGCGGCATGGCGAAAAACAACAGCCCCCACCGCTGGGGCTTCCTGGGGGCCTATGTCTTCGCCGCCGGGGCCTACATCTTCGTGGGGACGCTCTTCGAGCTGCTGGGGCTCCAGGCCGTCACGGTCCACGGACACCCCATCACCCTGCCCGCGCCGCTGTCGGACGTGAACGCCGCCATTGCCATGGGGACGCTGTCCTATCTGGTGATTCTCTCCGGCGGCGTGGCGGAAAACGGCGTGAAGGGCGTGGGGAAGACCCTGAAGGAGTTCTCCCTGCCCATCTCCATGAGCTTCCGGCTCTTCGGCGCCCTGCTCAGCGGCCTGCTGGTGACGGAGCTGGTGTATTACTACGTAAGCATGAGCTTTGTGGTTCCGGTGGTGGTGGGCGTGCTGTTCACCCTGCTTCACGCGCTGATTCAGGCCTATGTGCTGACCATGCTGACGGCCCTGTACTACGGCGAGGTGTCCGAGCCCTCCCCGCCGAAGGAGAAGAAAAAGCGCCGGGCCGCCTGAGCGGGGTCCGGCCGAGGAATTAAGAACATACTGGGAGGTTTTCTGTGATGAACAAGTTTGTAAAGAAGCTGTGGATGCTGGGCCTGGCGCTGGTGCTGGCGGTTTCCCTGGCCGTGCCCGCCCTGGCGGCGGGGGAGGCGGCGGGAGAGCCCGCCGCCCAGGAGGAGACTCAGGAGGAATCCTCCGGCGGGAAGACCATGGCCTCCGCCGTGGCCATCGGCCTGGCGGCCCTGGGCGGCGCCCTGGGCATGGGCGTGGCCACCGGCAAGGCGGCGGAGAGCATCGGCCGCCAGCCCGAGGCCGAGGGGAAGATCCGCACCACGCTGATGCTGGGCCTGGTCTTCATTGAGACCGCCATCATCTACGCCCTGCTGGTGGTCATCCTGATCATCTTCGTGTTGTAAGGCAGGTGGAGGCTGTGAATATCCCCCTGAATATCGACTGGCAGCAGATTCTGCTGCACTGGATGAATCTGGCGATTCTCACCGGTGGGCTGTACTTCCTGCTCTATAAGCCGGTGAAGCAGTTCATGGAAAAACGGGAAGCCCACTACCGGGCGGTGGAGGAGCAGGCCGCCGGGAAGCTCCGGGAGGCGGAGGAGCTGAAGGCCGCCTACCAGGCCAAGCTGGACGGGGCGGAGGAGGAGATCCGCCAGGCCCGGGCGAAGTCCCAGGCGGCGGTCCAGCAGTCCGTGGAGGAGCAGATGGCCCAGGCCAGGCAGATTGTCGCCAAGGCCAAGGAGGAGGCCGCCAGCAGCCGGGAGCAGATCATCCGGGAGTCCCAGCGGGAGCTGCGGGAACTGACGGTGGCGGCGGTGAAGAAATTAACGGTGAAGGCCGATACGGACCTCTTCGACCAGTTCCTGAATCTGGCGGAGGGAGGAACGCCCCATGAGGACCACTAGAGGCTCGCTGACGGCGGAGCTCCGCAGCGCCGTCAAGCCCACGGAGGAACAGCTCCGGCGCTTTGAGAAATTTCTGACGGACAAGTACAAGCGGAAAATTCCCCTCCGCTGGGAGGAGGACCCGGCCTTGAAGCAGGGCTTCCGCCTCCAGGTGGGGGCGGACATGTACGACTGGACCATGAAGGGCCGGGTTCGGCAGTTCCGGGACTACCTCCGGGGCCTGGAGAGCGGGTCCAACGACATCCTGCCCCTGATGCGCCAGGCGGTGGAGGACTGGACCGTGGCCGTGAACCCGGAGGAGATCGGCGAGGTGGTCTCCGTGGACGGCGAGATCGCCGTGGTCAAGGGCCTGGATCACGCTCAATATGGGGAGATTTTGGTGTTCAACTCCGGCGTGAAGGGCATGGTCCAGGACCTGCGCCGGGACGGCGTCAGCTGCATCCTCTTCGGCAGCGGCGAGGAGGTCTCCGCCGGCGGCATGGTCCGCCGGACCTTGAAGACCGCCGGCATGCCGGTGGGCGAGGGCTTCCTGGGCCGGGTGGTGAACGCCCTGGGCGTTCCCGTGGACGGCAAGGGCAAAATCATGGCGGAGGCCCACCGGCCCATCGAGACCCCGGCCCCCGGAATTTTAGACCGCCAGCCGGTGAATACCCCCATGGAGACGGGCCTTTTGGCCATTGACTCCATGTTTCCCATCGGCCGGGGCCAGCGGGAGCTCATCATCGGCGACCGGCAGACGGGAAAGACGGCCATCGCCCTGGACGCCGTCCTGAACCAGAAGGGGAAGGACGTGGTCTGCATCTACGTGGCCATCGGGCAGAAGGCCAGCAGCGTCGCCCAGATCGTAGAAAACCTGAGCCGCCGGGGGGCCATGGAGTACACCGCCGTGGTCACCGCCCCGGCCAGCGCCTCCGCGGCGCTTCAATATATCGCGCCCTACGCGGGCTGCGCCCTGGGAGAGTACTTCATGCGCCAGGGCCGGGACGTGCTCATCGTCTACGACGACCTGAGCAAGCACGCCATCGCCTACCGGACCTTGAGCCTCCTGCTGGAGCGCTCTCCGGGGCGGGAGGCCTATCCCGGCGACGTGTTCTACCTCCACTCCCGCCTGCTGGAGCGGGCGGCCCACCTCTCCGACGAGCTGGGGGGCGGCAGCATGACCGCCCTGCCCATTGTGGAAACCCAGGCGGGGGACGTGTCCGCCTATATCCCCACCAACATCATCTCCATCACCGACGGGCAGATCTTCCTGGAAAGCGACCTCTTCTTCGCGGGCCAGCGGCCCGCGGTCAACGTGGGCCTCTCCGTCTCCCGCGTGGGCGGCGACGCCCAGACCAAGGCCATGAAGCAGGCCGTGGGAACCCTCCGGCTGGACCTGGCTCAGTACCGGGAGATGGAGGTCTTCACCCAGTTTTCCAGCGACCTGGACGACGCAACCAAGCGCCAGCTGACCTACGGCCAGGGCCTGATGCGCCTGCTGCGTCAGCCCCGGTATGCGCCGCTGTCCCAGCACCAGCAGGTCGTCGTCCTGACGGCCGCCATGGCCCGCGTGTGCCAGGACGTGCCCCTGGAGAAAATGGACGCCTTCCGAGCCTATCTGCTGGCGGAGGTGGAGGCGGAGGCCCCGGACCTGTGCAGCCGCATTGACCGCACCGGCCGCTTGACTCCGGAGGACCGGGAGGAGATTGCCGGCCTGGCGAGGCGGGCCCTGGAGAGCTTCGCCGGAAGGAAGGACGGCTGACATGGCGGGAACCAAGGAGCTCAAGACCCACATCGAGAGCGTGGGAGAGACCCGGAAAATCACCAACGCCATGTACCTCATCGCCTCCACCAAACTCCGCCGGGCCCGGCAGGAGCTGGACCGGACCCGGCCCTACTTCGAGGCCCTCCGGGGGGAAATCCGGCGGATTTTCCGCACGGCCTACAACGTGGACAGCCGGTTTTTCTATCCCATCGGCAGCGACGCGCCGCTGAAGGGGACCTATGGCTGCCTGCTCATCACCGCCGACAAGGGCCTGGCGGGGGCCTATAACCAAAACGCCATCCGGGTGGCCCAGCAGCTTTTGGAGCGGCACCCGGACACCAAGCTCTTCGTGGTGGGGGAGTACGGGCGGCGGTTTTTCGACCAGCGGAAAATCCCCATTGAGCACAGCTTCCTCTACACCGCCCAGAATCCCACCATGGCCCGGGCCCGGGAGATCAGCGCCCTGCTGCTGGACGGCTTCGACCGGGGGGAGCTGAAGGAGATCTACCTCATCTACACGGACATGGAAAGCGCTATGAGCGCCCAGGCCCGCTCCACCCGCCTGCTGCCCTTCCACCGGACCCACTTCGCCGGAGCCCCGGCGGGGGAGGGGGCCATGACGGAGCGCTTCGAGTTCTACCCCGACGTGGGAACCGTGCTGAACAGCGTCATGCGGAGCTATGTCACCGGCTTCATCTACAGCGCCCTCATCGACAGCTTCTGCTGTGAGCAGAACGCCCGGATGACCGCCATGGACAACGCGGACCGGAACGCGGAAAAGCTCCTGGGGGAGCTGTCCCTCCAGTACAACCGGGTCCGGCAGTCGGCCATCACCCAGGAGATTACGGAGATCTCCGCCGGGGCCAGGGCCCAGCGTCAGAAGAAGGGAAGGTAACCGATTTTGGAAAGAGGCATTATCGTACAGGTATCCGGTCCCGTGGTGGACGTGGAAATTCAAAGCGGCGAGCTTCCCCGCCTGCGGGAGGAGCTGACCGTGGAGAAGGACGGCGGCCTCCGGGTAATGGAGGTGGCCCAGCACATCGGGAAGGGCGTCGTGCGTTGCGTCATGCTCTCCCCCAGCGAGGGCCTGGCCCGGGGCCTGGCCGTGGACGTGCCGGATAGGACCATTGAGGTCCCCGTGGGCACGGCCACCCTGGGGCGGATGTTCAACGTCCTGGGCCAGCCCATCGACGGCGGCGGCCCGGTGCCGGAGGGCACGCCGAGAAGGAGCATTTACCGCAAGCCCCCGGCCTTTGACGAGCAGAGCCCGGCGGTGGAGATCCTGGAAACGGGCATCAAGGTCATCGACCTGCTGGAGCCCTATCCCCGTGGGGGCAAAATCGGCCTCTTCGGCGGCGCGGGCGTGGGCAAGACCGTCCTCATCCAGGAGCTCATCCACAACGTGGCCACGGAGCACGGCGGCTATTCCATTTTCACCGGCGTGGGAGAGCGAAGCCGGGAGGGCAACGACCTTTGGCGGGAGATGCGGGAGAGCGGCGTCAGCGAGAAGACGGCCCTGGTCTTCGGCCAGATGAACGAGTCCCCCGGCGTCCGGATGCGGGTGGCCCTGGCGGGGCTGACCATGGCGGAGTACTTCCGGGACAAGGAGCGCAAGGACGTTTTGCTCTTCATCGACAACATCTTCCGCTTCGTCCAGGCGGGCAGCGAGGTCTCCACCCTTTTAGGGCGGATGCCCTCCGCCGTGGGCTACCAGCCCACCCTGGCAAATGAGATGGGCGAGCTCCAGGAGCGCATCACCTCCACGAAAAACGGCTCCGTCACCTCCGTCCAGGCGGTCTACGTCCCCGCCGACGACCTGACGGACCCGGCCACCGCCACCACCTTTGCCCATTTGGACGCGACGACGGTGCTGAGCCGGAAAATCTCCGAGCAGGGCATCTACCCGGCGGTGGACCCCCTGGCCTCCTCCTCCCGGATTTTGGAGGCGGACGTGGTGGGAGAGCGGCACTACCGCATCGCCCGGACCTGCCAGGAGATTCTGGAGAAGTACATGGAGCTCCAGGACATCATCGCCATTCTGGGCATGGACGAGCTCAGCGAGGAGGACCAGAAGACCGTGGCACGGGCCCGGCGGCTCCAGCGCTTCTTCGCCCAGCCCACCACCGTGGCGGAGAAGTTCACCGGCATCCCCGGCGTGTACGTCCCCCTGAAGGACACCCTGGAGAGCTTTGAAAGATTAGTGAACGGCGAGCTGGACCAGTACCCGGAGGCGGCCTTCTACAACGTGGGCACCTGGCGGGACGTGGTGGAGAAGGCGAAGAAGTTGGAGGCGGGCGAGGCGTGATGGAAGTTTTTCAGGCCCACATCCTGGCGGCGGACCGGAGCTTCTACGAGGGGCCCTGCGTCAGCCTGACCATCCCCACCAGCGACGGGGAGCAGGGCATTCTGGCCCGCCACAGCGACATGATCGCCGCCGTCCTGCCGGGGACTCTGCGCTTCCAAACGCCGGAGGGCCCGGCCCAGACGGCCGCGGTGTCCGGCGGCATGGTGAAGATTGAGAAAAACGAGGTCCTGGTCCTGGTGGACTCCGTGGAGCGGCCGGAGGAAATCGACGCCGCCCGGGCCCGCCGGGAGGCCGACGAGGCAAGGGAGGCCATGCTCCAGAAAAAGAGCCGGCAGGAGTACCAGCTGGCCCAGGCCACCCTGGCCAGGGCCATGAACCGCCTGCGGGTCAAGGCCATGGAGATCAAATGAAACGACGCGCCCCCTCCCATCCGGGAGGGGGCGCGTTTTTATGGGGAAAGGGGAAGCGATACAATTAGCTGGAACCGCCCGCCGACCGCCCGGACCTCCAGGGACCCGCCCAGGCGCTCCGCGATTTCCCGCATCCCGACGAGGCCGAAGCCGTGGGCGGCCTTGTCCGCCTTGGTGGTGGCCAGGTCCGGCGAGAGCTCCCCGGTGTAGGCGTTTTCCACCCGGAGCATGAAGAGCCCCTTTTCCGCCCGGCAGCGGAGGAGGACGGTTTTGTCCTCCGCCCGCTCCGCCGCCTCCATGGCGTTGTCCAGGGCGTTCCCCAGCAGGGCGCACAGGTCCGCGTCCCCCAGGGGGAGGCTTTTGGGCAGGGTCGCGGAAATGTCCGCCGTCAGGCCCGAGCGGCCCATGGCCTCCGCCTTGGCGGAGAGGACGGCGTTGGCGGCGTCGTTTTCGCACAGCCGCTTCCCGCCCCGGAGGGCCGGGGAGTCCGCTAATTGGTCCATGTATTGGAGGGCCTTTTTGTCCTCCCCCAGCTCCACGAGCCCGCGGAGGGCCGTCAGGTGGTTGCGGAGGTCGTGGCGGAGGGTGCGGAGCTGGCGTTCCTCCCGCCGGAGGCCCTGGTAGTAGCTCTCACGGAGGGAGGCCAGCTTGTCCGCCTGCTCCAGCCGCTCGTGGTCCTCCAGGACGAGGATGGCGTACAGCAGGGCCAGGGCGGTGAGGAAGACGAAGGGCAGCACCGTCACCCCCAGGTTCATGGTCAGGCTGTGGGCGGCGGAGTTTGTGCCGATCCCGCCCTCGAAGGTAAGCAGCACCACCGCCAGCAAGGCGCTGAAGGGCATGGCCGCCAGCAGGAGCACCAGCCTCCAGAACCGGGGAGAGAGCTGGGGCGGGGTTTGCGGCAGGCGCTTCCGGGTCCCCAGGTACAAGCCGCCCCAGACGGCGAGGCGGATGAATTTTTCGGAGCAGTAGTACACGTCGTCCAGCCCGTAGTGGGCCATGATGGGGGCGCAGTAGGTGTCCAGGGCGGCGTTGACGGGCATGATGAGACAGAAGAAAATCACCGTCACCGCCAGCCGCCCTGTCCGGTCCCCCTTGGAGGCCAGCAGGAGCACGGGGACAAAGGCCAGCAGGGAAAACAGCAGGTTCGGGTCCCCCAGCCAGATGATCTGCCCGGAGATGACGCCTAAGAATACCACCAGACCGGCGCGCCAGCCCCTCCGGGGCTTCACCGGCAGGAAGGCGGAGACCAGCTGGAAGAGAAAGAAGCCGCTGGCCAGCAGCAGAAAGAACCAGGGCCAGTCCTGGAGGCAGGTCCATAGGAATTCCCCCATTCGGGACAGGAAGTTCAGGATTCTCTCCACGGCCTAGCCCTCCAGCGCCGACCGGGCCAAAGCCGCCAGGACGGCGGACCGGCAGGCCCGGCTGACGGGGATGCCCTCGGCCCCTACGAAGACCTGGCTGCCCTCCAGCCGGTCCACGGCGGATGTCCGGACCAGGTAGCGCTGGTGGACCCGGACGAAATCCTCTCCCACGGTGCGCTCCACGTCGTCCAGCTTGCCGTAAAACACATAGGTTCGGGCGGTGGAGACGCAGGTGACCTGCCGCCGGTCGGAGGCGAAGTAGAGAATGGTCTTCTTGGGAATCCGGTACAGGGTTTCCCCGCTGCGGCAGAGAAAGGCCTGCTCCCCCTCCCGGAGCCGGGCCTCCGCGGCCCTGGCCAGCACCTGGTCCAGCTTTTCCGGCTGGGGGGGCTTCATGAGATAGCCCAGGGCCCCCACGGCGTAGCCGTCGAAGACGTAGTCCGTGTACCCGGTGACGAAGACCAGCTGAAGGCCCTCGTCGGCGGAGCGGAGGCGGCGGGCGGTCTCCATGCCGTCCAGCTCCCCCATTTCAATATCCAAAAATACCAGGTCCAGCTCCCCGGCGTGGCTGCCCAGCCAGCGGAGAAGCCCCTCCCCGGAGGAAAACTCGAAAAAGGACGCCTCCCCGCTCCGCCGCCGCTCCAGGGCCCGCTCCAGCGCGGCCCGGAGGGCAATGCGGGCCTCGGCGCTGTCGTCGCAGATGCCGATTCGCAGCATGGCCTCATCTCCTTGCGGTTTGTTACGGCTATTATAGCACATGGGCCGGGATTCGCCAAACCAATTATGACGGCAGAACCGCCAAATATGACATCGTATCCGTTAGGCTTGCCAAACTTTACAACAGACCCGCCAAAGAGAACGGCCCCGTTTGCGGGGGCCGTTTTTCCGCGCTATTCTGGCTATGGAAACGGAAGTGAAGAATTTGCAACCGGACTTCCGTATCATCCACATCAAACCATAAGGAAGTGCTTGTTTTGAACTGGACCAGCCTCCGCGCCGCCCTGACCACCCCCGCCGCAGTCCCCGAGACGGGGCCGAGGCTGAAAACTAACCTGGACACCGACCTGTTGAAGCTCGTCGCCATCGCCGCCATGCTCGTCGACCACGTGGGCGGGGCCTTCTTCCCGGAGGTTGGGCCCTTCCGGTGGATCGGGCGGCTGGCCTTCCCGCTGTTTTGCTACTGCATGACCGTAGGGTTGCTGTACACCCGCGACGTAAAGCGTTACCTGAGCCGCCTGGCGGTCTTCGCCGTCATCTCCCAGCCCTTCTACGTCCTGGCCTTCCATCCCCACGACTGGATGGTGGACCGGAACTGGATGAACTGGAACATCTTCTTTACCCTATTCCTGTCCCTCCTGGCTATGGTTGGGTTCAAGGAGCGGAAGTGGTGGCTGTTCCTGGGGGCCCTCTTCGCAGTGAGCTGGTGGAACTTCGACTACTCCGGCATCGGGATTCAATTGATGCTGATTTTCTTCCTCTGCCGGAACCATCCCAAAATTGGGGCGCTCCTCTATACGCTGAACTACCTCCCGGCCCTGTGGGGCGGATACCTGGAGGACCCGCTGGCGCTGAAGCTGGGGAACTTCGCCGTGGACTGGACCGTCTTCGCAATTGCGGCCGCGCCGCTGATTTTTCTTCCCACCCGCTCCGGGCTCAAGATTCCCAAGTGGTTCTTTTACGCGTTCTATCCCGTTCATCTGGCGGTCATCGCCGCCCTTCGATTCATGCTGTAAGAAAGGAAGATTGTTATGCTGACTGTGGAAAACCTGCGCAAATCCTATCAGGTAGGGAAGACCTCCTACGAGGTCTTGAAGGGGGTCTCCCTCCAAGTGGGCAAGGGGGAGTTTGTGGCGGTCATGGGCCCCTCGGGCTCCGGCAAGACCACCCTTTTAAACTGCATCTCCTGCTACATCCCCACGGACTCCGGAAGCATCCGCCTGGGCAAGACCGAGCTGGCCCGCCTGGGGGAGGACGACCTGGCGGAGGTCCGCAACAAGCAGCTGGGCTTCGTCTTCCAGGACTTCCTCCTGCTGGACGGCCTGACGGTCCGGCAGAACATCCTCCTCCCCGCCATCATCGGCGGCGTGGTCTCCGACATGACGGAGCAGCGGGCGGACCAGCTCTGCGAGGTCTTCGGCATCGGGGACATCCGGGACAAGTACCCGGCGGAGATCTCCGGCGGCGAGAAGCAGCGCACCGCCGTGGCACGGGCTCTCATCAACCACCCCCTGCTCATCCTGGCCGACGAGCCCACGGGCAACCTGGACTCCAAGTCCACACGGGCGGTGATCCGCTCCTTCCAGCAGGCGAAAAGCGCCCTGGAGGCCACCATCTTCATGGTCACCCACGACTCCTACGCCGCCTCCTTCTGCGACCGGGTGGTGATTCTCCGGGACGGCGTGGTCTGGAGAGAGCTGGAGAAGGGGGCCACGGAGCGGGAGAAATTTCAGGACCAGCTCCTGGACGCGATTCGAGAGATGGGGAGGGAGTAACCATGCGCCATTTTTCCGAGGTCTACGCCCTGATGCGCCGGAGAAACAAAAAGCAATACGCGCTCCTGGCGGGCTGCTGCTTCTTCTCCGTGCTGCTCATCACGGCCTACGTCTGCATGATGCGGGCCCCCACCGTTTTGAACGTCCTCCCCGAGGGGGGCGACAGCCGCAAGCAGGTCATGATGATCTTCATCCTGGCGGTCATCGGCTGCGCCGTGTTCACCACCTACGCCTCCGGCCTCTTCTTCCGGCAGAAGTCCCGGGAAACCGGCGTGTTCCTGGCCCTGGGGGCCTCCCGGGCCCAGGTCCGGGGGGAGCTCTACCGGGAACTGGGGGTTATTTCCCTGGGCTCCTGCGCCGCCGGAGCGGTTTTAGGCGGGCCCCTGGCCTGGATTTTGTGGCAGTTTTTCCGCCTTGCCGTGGTGGACACGGAGGAAATGCGCCTGGTGTTCAACCCCTATGCGTACCTGTTTTCCCTGGCCTTTTCCGCCTTTGTCATCGTTATGATGTTCCTCCTGGGGAGCCGGTCCGTGAGGAGGACCAACATCATCGACATTGTCCAGGAGTCCCACAAGTCCGAGCCCATTCGGAATGTGCCCCGGTGGTACGGGCTGGTTGGAATCGGCCTGCTGGCCCTGGGGGCCTTCCTGGGCTATATGTCCTCCGCCTTCTTCGTTCAGGTTCTCCACTGGTATCCCCCCGAGGGGCTGACCGCCGTCTTTTACCTCCCCGCTTTGATCGGCCTCTACATGATGCTGCTCCACACGGTGGTCAACGGCTGGAACGGGAAAAAGAAGCTCTACAAGGACCTCATCGCCACCAGCCAGATGCGGTTTCAAGGCCGCCAGACGGTGCGGAACATGCTGGTGATGACCCTGCTCATCGCGGGGGCCTACTTCGGCAGCTTCTACACCCCCACGATGGGCACCGGGGCCATGATCGGCTATGACGCCCGGCCCGTGGACTACGTCTACCACTTCCGGGCGGACCAGGACATCCCCCTGGAGGAGGAGGTGCGGGCCCTGGCGGAGGAGTACGGCGTCACCATTACGGACTTCGCCGCCGCCCCCATGGTCCGCCTGGCGGTGGACGGCGACGACCGCATCGAGGAGGAGGGCCCCATGGGCATCACCTGGCGGAAGGAATACAAGGAGGTTATGCAAAGCGAGCTGTTCCTCTCCGCCTCCGGCTACGAGGCCCTGACGGGGGAGCGGGTGGACCTGGCCGGCGGCGAGATTCGGGGCGTTATCGACGCGGAGGGGAGCAAGCTGCTCTTCGACCCCAGCAAAAGCCTCGTGACCAACTACCTGACCCGCGAACAGCTCCCCGTCACGTCCCTGGAGCCCCTGCGCTATGACAGCCTCTTCGGACTCAACGTCATGAACGACGAGGATTTCGCCGCCCTGGGGGCGGGCCTCCCGGAGGAGTGGCGGGAGACCCAGGTGTGCTTCAACGTGGAAAACTGCGGGGAGACCTATGACTTCGCCAAAGCCCTGTTTAACGAAATCGTGGACCGCTCCACTGAGGACGTGGCCCAGTACGACAGCTGGGACCCGGTTGTCCGGGACCGGGACATCGCGAAGGAGGGCTTCTACTTCCTGGACCCGGAGCACCTGGAGGAGGCGGGCTTCTCCGAGATTGACTACGCCCAGCGGGACAGCTCCGCCTTCCGGTTGGGCTGGCAGTATATGCCGGAGTTCCGGGTCCTGGACAAGGCGGACTTTGTGAAGACTGTAGCGGTGTTTCTGATTCTGTTCGTTTTCATCGCCGTGGTGTGCTTTTCCGCCGTCTTTGTGATTGCCTACACCCGGTGTCTGACCATCGCCCTGACAAACCGGAAGGTTTACGACGACCTCCGGCATTTAGGGGCCTCCAACGCCTACCTCCGCCGCTCCGTCCGGGGGCAGGTGAAGCGGGTCTTCCTGGTGCCCGCCCTGGTGGGCACGGGGCTGATCTACGCCTTCTACGTCATGGTCATGTACTTCAACGGCAATCCCCCGGGCATCACCTACAGCGAGGCGGCGGGCCTGCTGACGGCGCTGGCGGTCATCGCGGCGGTGAGCGCCCTCATGTACGGCGTGTACCGCCTGACCCTGGCCCAGGTGTGCCGGGCCCTGGACATCCGGCGGTGAGGCGCGGTTAGAGGCGCAAAAGGGCGGCGCGGGGATTCGTCCCCCGCGCCGCCGGTTTACGCCGCCCGTAATACGTTTTTCTCAGCGTGGACCTTCATGGACTGCTGAGGGGTCATGGCAAAGTAGTCGTAGCTGATTTCGCTGCCGCTGTCCCCCCAGGTGGTGTCGATGTGGACCTCCGCTCCGTCCAGCTTGGCTACGGTCCAGATGTGGTCCCCCCGGATGATGGTGGAGCATTGGATGCCCTCCAGCTTCAAAAGGAGGTTATAGGCCCCGGTGTAGCCGTCGCAGACGGCGGTCTGCTTGGCAAAGAGGCTGTAGGGAATGTGGCTGAGGGAATCGTCCCCGGCCTGGTAGTCGTAGGCGCAGTTGTCGCAGATCCAGTCGTAGTAGACCAGGGCCTTTTCCCTCTCCGTCATGTCCAGGCGGAGGACCCCCTCGTTCCAGAGCCGGTCGTGGACGGCGACGGCGGCCTCCATGGCGGCGGCGCGGTACTCCTGGGTGCGCCGCTCCGCGCCGGCGGCGGAAAAGCTCAGGGTCACCAGCCCCGCGCCCCAGATGCAGTGAACCTGATTATAGCCCTGCTCACAATAGTCCTTCATCACGGTCAGGGACGCGTCCATGAGCTGCCGGGACGTTTCCTCGGAGAGGCCGGGGAGATGGAAGATCAGCTGATCGCCGCCTTGGGCCAGCATGTAGCGGAGAGAGCTTTCCAGCTCCGCCTGATTGGAGGGGGAGAGGACGTATTCTCCCGGCTCCACCAGGTCCCCCAGGGTGGTCCCGGCGGCGCTGTAGAGGTGGGAGAGGTCCCACTGGGGCCGGACCCGCAGGGCGGGGTCCAGCATCCGGGTGAGCATGGCGGCCAGGGCCCCCCGGGTGATGGGCTGGTCCGGCAGGAAGGACCCGGCGGCGTCGCTGCCCACGGAGATCCCCTTCCGGTAGAGGGCCAGGATGTCCTGATAGTAAGGGGTGTACTCGTCCACGTCGGGAATGAAGCGACGGGAGGAGTAGCCCACGGTGACCAGCTCGTCGTGGACGGAGGGCAGGGCCTCCTCCGGCAGGACCTTGGCCAGGACGTGGGCCACCTGGGCCCGGCTGGCGGGCGCGTAGAAGCCCATGTAGTCCTTGACAAAGTCCGCCTCCAGCGCGCCCTCCGCCTGGAGATAGCGCAGGTACGCCAGGGCTCCCGGAGTGGTCTCCCGGCGGTAGGCCAGGGCGGCTTCCGCGTCCCCGGTGCGGTAGAGGCCCCGGACCCGCCCGGCGAAGATGACGGCCTGCCCCAGGGTCACCGGGTCTCCCAGGCCGAAGGTGCCGTCGCCCTTTCCGTTGGAGAGGCCGTACTCGTAGAGGGCGACCGCGTTGCCGTAGAAGGGAGAGGCCGGGGTCAGGTCGGAGAACTCCCCGGCGTAGGTCCGGCTCCGGGCAAAGCCCGGCTCCTGGGCGGCCTGGGCGGGGAGGGTGAGCAGCAGGCAGAACGCCAGCAGCAGGGCGGGAATTTGTCGTTTCATCGTGCTCCTTTCGGCGTGGCGCCTGGGGGTCAGGTCAGGATGTTCAGATCCTCCGGCGTGCGGTCCTCGGTGTAGGGGTTCAGGTGCTCGTTCACCAGGGCCAGGACCTCCTCCTGGTTCAGGTAGATGTAGGGATCGTGCCACTCGCCGGGGAGGGTGGCGAACTCGACGGCGTCGGAGCCCATGCCGATGACCTGGGTGCCCATCCAGACCAGGTTGCCCACGGTCAGGTCCGTGTCCACGTACTCCACAAAAATCTTGCAGTAGTCGTCCAGCTTCGTGAGGCTGGCGGGGGAGAGCATCTTCTTGGCCACGGCCTTCAAGAAGTCCTGCTGGGTCTGCATCCGGCCGATGTCCTGGGAGGCGTAAGCGCTCCGGCAGCGGACCACCTTCAGGGCCTCGGCCCCGTTCAGGTGCCGGGTGCCCTTGGAGAAGTGGATGGAGAGGTTCTGGTAGGGGTCCTCGTAATTCATGTCCACGGGGATGTAGAAGTCCACGCCGCCCACGGCGTCCACCAGGGCCTCGAAGGCCTTCAGGTCCACCAGGACGGTGTAGTCCACCGGGATGCCCAGCTGGTCGGAGACCGTGTCCGCCAGGGTCTCCATGCCTCCGGCGTTGTAGGCGAAGTTGATTTTACGGTTTTTTCCGTTGATGAGCGCCTTGGTGTCCCGGGCGATGCTGGCCCCGAAGACCTGCCCGTTTTCCACATCCAGGGCCACCAGGATGTTGGTGTCCGTTCCGCCGTTGTCGTCGTCCCGGCCGGAGACCAGGATGGTCCAGAAGTTGGGCTTGCGCTCGTAGTGGGAGCGGAGGGCCTCCGCCTCCTCGTCGGAGAGATCCTCCGAGAGGACGGGGCCGTTGACCCGCTGGATCATGACGGAGTCGTCGTCTTTCTGGTCCGGGGCCCGGAAGTAGACCCGCATGACGGCGTAGATTAGGCCGATAAGGATGAAGAGGAGCAGCAATGTCACCAGCCAGGGGCTGCTCTTCCGGCGGCGAAGTCTGGATGCCATGGGAAACCTCCTGTGCGCCCCCACGGGGCGCGTATCGTCAGAGTAAACCCGGAGGGAAAGCCCGTCCAAAAACGGTCCCCGGCGGGGTGTCTGCTTCATTATAAGGCGGCCCCTGGAAAAAGACAAGAGAAAAAATAGCGGCATCGCCGCTATTTTTTCTGTCAAAAGTTTGCCGTTTCTGTCATTTCTTACAAGGGATTCAAAAGATTTTCAGAAAGTTTACAACTTGGACAAATTCTCTCCATCCTTTTCCGGATCCGCCGGCTTTTCCGCCGCCGGGGGCGCCGCCGCCAGCTGCTCCAGCAGGACCTTGATGTCCGCCAGAAGCTGGTTCTGGTAGGACAGGGCGCAGCGGATATAGTGCATGGCGGGTTCCGGTACGGGGGAGGAGCCCCCGTCCTCCAGCGGGTGGGGCCAGCGGCGGACCTCCGGCTCCGTGTAAATGGGCGTGCCCGGCGCCGCGACGTCCCGGCCCGAAGACCGGGAGACGGACACGGTCCGGGCGCTCCGCCCGCCCGCCGGGCGGCCGGGCCGCCCGTGTTGTCGATTTGCCATGATACAGGGTCCCTCCTTCCGCTTCAGTCACCGCGGTATTTTTTGCGGGTGGCGATGCCGCCCCGGATGTGCCGCTGGGCCTTGTTCACGTCCAGCACTTCCTTCACCTGCAGGTACAGCGGGCGGTTGAACAGGGGCAGCCGCTCGGAGATGTCCTTGTGCACCGTCGATTTGCTGATGCCGAACCTCTGGGCGGCGGCCCGGACCGTGGACCGGTTCTCTATGATGTAAAGAGCCAGGCGCTCCGCCCGCTCCTCCATATTTCCCTTCAAAACATCCTCACTCCCTGCCTCTTGTTGGTCCATCCTATGCGCCCCGCCGCCGGGAAATGCGAAAAACTTCTTGACATGGAGCGGGCTCCACATGGTATGCTGGGAGGCGGACACGTGAGAAAACAAGGAGGTACATGATATGCGATACCGTACGTTGGGCCGGAGCGGCCTCCGGGTGGGGGAGATCGGCGTGGGCTGCGAGGGCTTTTTGGAAAAGACTCCGGAAGAGGTAAGGGAGTGGATCGACGTCTGCGAGGCCGCCGGGGTCAACTGCATCGACCTCTACGCCCCGAACCCGGACTTTCGCTCCAACCTGGGCCGGGCCCTCCGGGGGCGGCGGGAGAAGTTCGTCCTCCAGGCCCACCTGTGCACCGTCTGGAAGGACGGACAGTACAAGCGGACCCGGGACATCGCCCAGGTCCGGGAGGGCTTTGAGGACCAGCTCCGGCGGCTGGAAACGGACCATGTGGAAATCGGCATGATACACTATGTGGATTCTCTGGCGGACTGGGAGACGGTGAAAAACGGCCCGGTGATGAAGTATGCCCAGGAATTGAAGGCGGCGGGGACCGTGGGCTGCGTGGGCCTTTCCAGCCACAATCCCCAAGCGGCCCTGGCGGCGGTGAACTCCGGGCTCATCGACGTGCTGATGTTCAGCGTGAACCCCTGCTACGACCTCCAGCCCGCTTCCGAGGACGTGGAGGAGCTCTGGGCCCCCAAGAACTACGCCGCGCCCCTTTTGAACATGGACCCGGAGCGGCAGGCCCTCTATGAGACCTGCCAGCGGCTGGGGGTGGGCGTCACGGTGATGAAGGCCTTCGGCGGCGGGGACCTGCTCAGCGACGCCCTCTCCCCGGCGGGGAAGGCCCTGACTGCCTTCCAGTGCATCCAGTACGCCCTGGACCGGCCCGGCGTTGGGTGCGTCATGTCCGGAGCCCGGAGCTTGGAGGACTTGAAGCAGAGCATTGCCTTTGAAGAGGCCGCAGAGGAGGAGCGGGACTACGCCGCCGCCCTGGCGGCCCTGCCGAAAATCAGCTGGAAGGGGCACTGCATGTACTGCGGCCATTGCGCTCCCTGCCCCCAGGGCGTCAGCGTGGCGGACGTGACGAAGTTCCTGAACCTCTCCCTGGCCCAGGGGAGCGTCCCCGAGACCATCCGGGAGCACTACGCCGCCCTGCCCCACGGGGCCGGGGAATGCGTCCGGTGCGGGGCCTGTGAGAAGCGCTGTCCCTTCGCCGTGCCCATCATGGAGAACATGGCGAAGGCGGCGGAGCTGTTCGGGAGGTGAGGGCATGAAGCGCACGGTTTTGATTTTGGACGGCCAGGGCGGCGGCGTGGGAAGCCAGCTGGTAAAGCTCCTGGGGCCCCGCCTGGGGGAGGACTGCCGCCTCCTGTGCGTGGGCACCAACGTGGCGGCCACCGCCGCCATGCTGAAGGCCGGGGCCGCCCAGGGGGCCACGGGGGAGAACGCCGTGGTCTACAACGCCGCCAGGGCGGACGTCATCCTGGGGCCGATTGGCGTAATACTGGCCAACGGCATCCTGGGGGAAGTGTCCCCCGCCATGGCCGCCGCCGTCTCCGGGTCCGGAGCGGTGAAAATTTTGGTTCCCTCCTCCTCCTGCGGCGTGTATGTGGCGGGAGTGGAGGAGTGCCGCCTGGAGGAGTACCTCCGCCGGGCGGCGGAGCTGGCGGTCCGGGAGCTGGGCCTATGAGCGGGGATTTCTTGGAGATTGTGAAGGAGCACTGGGCGAGATACCCCCTGATGGAGCCCCAGGACTTCGCCAAGCTGGCCTATCAGAGCGAATTCGGCCCCGCCCACATGGTTCAGAGCCCGGACAAGGTCCTGGCGGCCCTGCTGGCGGAGCGGAAGGAGGCGGGGGCGGAGCCCCTGCCTCCGGAGCCCATCGGGGGCGGCCTCTGCCGCTTCCCCATCACCCAGGCCCTTTCTGCTCTGTGGGAGCTGCCGTTAATCGGGCGGATGTTCACCCGGACCATGGCCCTGACCGGGGGTACGGCGGCGGGGCTTTCGGAGAAGCTGGAGGCGCTGGCCTCCCTCCCCGTCCCCGGCATGGGGGCCTATCTGGAGGGCTGGCGGCGGGAGGGCTGCCCGCCGATCTCTCACAGCGAGGCGTTCCGAAGCGCCTATGCCCCCCACTACCGGGTCCTGCGGCAGGACTTCGCCCGATTCCTCCCGGCGCTGATCCCGATGGAGAAGCTGGCCCGGGACACCGGGATTCTGGGGAAGAGGCCGATTCTCTTCGCCGTGGACGGCCGCTGCGGCAGCGGGAAGACGGGCTTCGCCAAGCTGGCGGCGGAGGTTCTGGCCTGCTCCAGCGACGTGGTCCACATGGACGATTTCTACCTCCCGCCGGAGCGGAGGGCGGAGGACTGGATGGAAGTCCCCGCCGGGAACATGGACCTGGAGCGGTTGCGGCGGGAGGTGCTGGATTCTCCCGACCGGGACAACGGAGACACGGCCTACCGTCCCTATGACTGCCGGGCCGGGCTTTTCAAGGACCCCGTGGAGCTGTGGGAACCCCTGGCCATTGTGGAGGGCACCTACTCCCAGCATCCGTCCCTGGCGAAGTACTACGACTATAAAATCTTCCTCACCTGTGAGCGGGAGGAGCAGACCCGCCGCCTCCGGGTTCGGGAGGGGGACTATTTTCCCACCTTCGACCGTGTGTGGCGGACTTTGGAGGAACGGTATTTCGCCGCCTGCGGCACGGAAGGGGCCGCCGATTTGGTAGTGGACACCACGGGATTTTTTGATTGAAAAAGGGGCTTGGCAAAACCAAGCCCCCTGTGGTATACTTTGCGGGAAGCAACCCGCCGTCAGGAAGGCGGCGGACTGTCAGAAGACGGGAAAGCTTATTTGAAGGAGTTTTTCCCATGAACGAAACCAAGACCCAAAGACCCGCGCAGACTCTGGCCCTGGCCGCCATGCTGATGGCCGCGGGCTTCATCTTGCCCTTCTTCACCGGGCAGATCCCCCAGATCGGGAGCATGCTCTGCCCCCTGCACCTGCCCGTCCTGCTGTGCGGTTTCCTCTGCGGCTGGAAGTACGGCCTGGTTGTGGGCTTCACCCTGCCGCTGCTGCGCAGCGTCACCCTGGGGATGCCCCCGATGTTCCCCACGGCCATCGCTATGGCCTTCGAGCTGGCGGCCTACGGCTTCCTGGCGGGCTTCCTCTATGCCCGGTCCCGCTGGCAGTGCGTGGTGGCCCTGTACCGCTGCCTGATTGCCGCCATGATCGGCGGGCGGCTGGTCTGGGCCGTGGTCCGGGTGATCCTCTCCGGCGTGTCCGGCCAGGCGTTCACCTGGCAGATGTTCCTCTCCGGCGCGCTTTTGACCGCCATCCCCGGCATCATCCTTCAGCTGGTCTTCATCCCCGCGGTGATGGTAGCCCTGGACCGGACCGGGCTGGTCCGCTTCCGCCGGGGCGGGGAGACGGTTCCGGCGGTCTGAGAATGCGGGACCTGGCTCAGCGGGTCAGGAAGACCCGGCTGAGCAGCGCCTCCGCCTCGTCCAGCTGTTCCGCGTGCAGTCCCGCGTAGTTGACCACCAGGGTGTGGGCATAGGCGGGGCTGGGAACGGCGGCGTACTCCGACAAAAATCCAAGACGGACCCCCAGGCCCTCCGCCCGACGGCGGAGGGCCTGGTCGCTCTCCCCGGTGTTCAGACGGAGGAGGAAGTGGAGCCCCGCGCCCCGGTCGGTGAGGGAGGCGGCGAAGGGATACTGCCGGAAGCGCTCCAGCACCGCCTCCCGAAGGAGGCGGTATTTTTTCCGGGTCCGGGAGAGGTGCTGCTCATACCCCCCGCCGCTCAGGAACCGGGCCAGCACCTGCTGCTCCAGGGCGGGAACGGTGGAGGCGTAAAAGCCCAGCTCCCGGCGGCAGCGCTCCAGCAGCCGGGGGGGCAGGACCATAAAGCCCACCCGCATGGAGGGGGAGATGGTCTGGGAGAAGGTGTTCATGTACACCACCCGCCCCCGGCCGTCGATGCTCTGGAGGGTGGGAAGGGGCCGCCCCGTGAAGCGGAACTCGCTGTCGTAGTCGTCCTCAATGAGGAGCCCGTCCGCCTCCTCCGCCCAGCGGAGGAGGGCCTGGCGGCGGGCGATGGGGGGGCCGATGCCCGTGGGGTAGTG
>VSMY01000039.1 GCA_009773995.1 Oscillibacter sp.
ATGGAATACTTCCCCCCCCCGCTTGAAAAGCTGGTAGAACAATTCGCCCGCCTGCCGGGCATCGGCGGCAAGTCCGCCCAGCGTCTGGCCTTCTTCGTCCTGGGCCTCCCGGAGGCCGAGGCCCAAGCCTTTGCCGACGCCATCCTGGACGCCAAGCGCAGCATCACCTGCTGTCCCGTGTGCCAGAACTTCACCAGCGGCGGCCTCTGTCCCATCTGCTCCTCCCCCAAGCGGGACGGAGCCACCGTCTGCGTGGTGGCGGACCCCCGGGACGTGGCCGCCATCGAGCGCAGCCGGGAGTATACCGGCCATTACCACGTTCTCCATGGCGTCATCTCCCCCATGAACCGGGTGGGACCGGATGATTTGGCCATCAAGCCCCTGCTGGAGCGGGTGTCCAAGGGGGAGGTCCGGGAGGTCATCATGGCCACCAACCCCGACACGGAGGGGGAGGCCACCGCCATGTACATCGCCCGGCTCTTGAAGCCCTTCGGCGTGCGGGTGACGCGGCTGGCCTACGGCATCCCCGTGGGGGGGCACCTGGAATTTGCCGACGAGGCCACGCTGACCCGAGCCCTGGAGGGGCGGCGGGAAATCTGACTTGACAGGGCGGCGGAAGTTTGCTATCATGAAGATACGAGGATGCCGCAGCAATTGCGGCTGGCCCTGCGCGTTGGGCTTCTAACAAATAGAAACCGTCACCGTGCCGGGTGGCGGTTTCTGCGTTTGACCACGATCGTCACCGTAAAGGATCCGATGTGTAGCGTAATCCGCATATAGCCTCACCTCCTTTCGGAGGGTGTGGCCAGCCGCCCTTTGAACCTAATTGCTGCGACATCCTTATCGTCAGGATACCACAGCGTTTGACAAAAAGCAAGCCCCGGCGCGAGAGCGCCGGGGCTTGCTTTCATTCTTACACAAAGGAGGGCCGTACAGCGACGGGATTTTCACAGGGGCGGTTCTCACAGCATGGTGTAGAGAATCTTCGCCATCTGGCCCCGGGTGATGCTGGCCTGGGGGCGGAACGTCCCGTCGGCGTAGCCGCTGAGAATCCCCTGGGAGACCATGGTGCGGATGTAGAAGGAGGCGTAGCCCGGAATCTGGGCCGCGTCGGTGAAGGTCAGGTCCGCCAGGGCGCAGCCCTTCTCCTGGCTCCGCCCGATCATGGCCGACGCCTGGGCGCGGGTCAGATTCCCGGCGGGGTTGAAGTACAGCTTTCCGTCCTTCCCCTGGGTCCCGGTGACCACGCCCTCGGCGTACAGCGCCCGGACGGCGGGCAGAGCGCTCTCCGGGAGCTTCTCCAGGTCCGCAAAGGGCAGGGACACGTCCGCGTACTTGGCGGGATCCAGCCGCAGGGCGTTGTAGAGCATCACGGAGAAGTCCAGCCGGGTCAGCAGATCGTCGGGCCGGAAGGTCCCGTCCTCATAGCCCCCGGAGATGCCCCGGTTGTACAGGTAGTCGCAGTAGTCCGCGCCCCAGTACTCCGCCGTGTCGGTGAATCTGTGCTCCACGTTATAGGCCGGGGTCTCCACGGAGGCCCTGCCGATGTTGCCGGAGTAGTCCCTGGCCCGGATGGTGACCCGGCCCAGCTCCTGGCTCTCTCCGGGGCCGGGGAGACTGACCAGGAAGCGGCCCGTGGCGGGATCGTACTCGCCCAGGGGGGACCCGTCGCAGGTGATGGTCACGGCCTCCGCCGGGAGGATGCCGTCCACGGCGTCGGAGATGGAGCCGGTGACGGTCCACTCCTCCGGATTCAGCTCCGCCGTGATGACCGGCGGGGTAGTATCCACAATGCCGTCAAAGGTCCCCACCACCTGGTCCAGGTAGATGACGCCCTTGCCCTCGCCGCTGACTTCCAGGCCCCGGATGGTCATGCCCGGGGTCAGGCCGTTCACGGAGACTTGCTTCCAGCCGGCGACGTCCAGGGTGGTCAGGGGCAGGACCTGGGTCTCCTCCTCGCCGAGGCTGTAGAGGAGGGACAGGGTGTTGCCGGAGCCGTTGCTGTCCACCCAGAGGTTCAGCCCGGTGCAGGAGGCGGGCAGCAGGGCGGGCTGGGATGTGGCGTTCCAGCGGGCGGTCCCGGTCTCCCCGGTCAGGTCATAGTCCAGCCTGCCGGAGGCCTTGCCGAAGCGGACATAGTTGCCGTCCCGGTTCAGGCTGAAGGAAGCCCCCTCGCCGGAGCCTCGGAAGATGGTGGTCTCGCCCTCGAAGTCCTCCAGGGTTTCCAGGTGCTGGGTGGAAACGGTCACGTCGATGCTGGCGCTCTGGGTCCCGGCGGAGACGGTGATCTTCCCCGTCCCCAGGGCCTCGGCCGTAAAGAGGCCCGTCTCGTCGATGGTCCCAATATCCCCCTCCAGCGTCCAGGTAAAGGCCGCCGGGTCCGCCTTCAGGGGCAGGTGCTTGTAGGCGGCGGAGCCATGGAGCTGGACGGCGGTCCCCGGGGCGGCGTTCAGGGTGGTGATGATGGCGTTCTGGTCGTCCCGGACCGCCACGCCGTCCGGCGCGGTGACGGCGTGGACCACGGTGGTCCCCTGGCCCCCGCCGCCCTGGGCGGTGACGGTGACGTCCCCGCCCTCCAGGGGGGTGACCAGGGTGTTCCCCGTCAGGGTCCCGGCGGAGGCCGCCAGATTGTAGCGCTCGTTCATGGGGATGAAGTTGGTGTCCACGGCGGCGGCGGAGATCTCCGCGCTGCTGCCCGCCAGGACGTAGGCGTTGTCCGCGCTGACGTAGAAGTGGCTCAGCTGCCCCGTGGGCTGGTTGGAGGCCACCAGGAAAATCTGATTCGAGACGGACCGCTCCACCCGGTCGGAGGGCTGGTTGATGCGCTCCGCCGCGGTGTCCGTGGGCATGGTGACGGCCATGGTGGTGGACCCGCCGCCGTCCAGCCCTAAGGCCGTGACGCAGCCCAGCTCCATCATCCGCCGGGCCACCTGCTCCATGGTGGCGCCGATGGAGTGGCCGGACTTCCGGCCGTCGATGGTGTAGAATACCAGGCTTCCGTCGTAACGCTGGCCCACGGCGGTCCGGGGGGCCGCCCCGGTGGGAAGACCCGAGGCCACGGCCCCGTTCTGCACCAGGGAGTAGAGGGCTCCGGCGGCGTACTGCACGTCGTTCCAGCCGGGGTCGGCAGGGGTCAGGGTCAGCGCGAGGACCGTTCCCACGGGGATGGAGCGGAGGGCGTTCAGGGTTTCCTCTCCGGCCTTGGCGTTGGCGCTGAGGACCACGTGGGTGGGCCCCAGGGGCGTGGGCTCCTTCTCGGTCTCCGCGATGCGCTCCACCTGGAGGAAGGTGGTCCCGCCCAGGGCCAGGTCCCCCTCCTGAATGGTGCAGACCACGTCCACGCCGGGCTGGGTGGAGCCGGTGGTGTGGGCGGCGTTGAAGTCATAGGTGTAGACGAACACGCCGGACTCCGTCCGGGCCTTGTTGAAGGCGGCGGGCCACAGGGTCTTCTCCGCCGCCTGGCCCGTGCCGTCGGTGAGGGGGTTCCCCAGCTCGTCGTACAGGGGCTCCCCGGCCTCGTTGTACAGGGGCTCTCCCGTGCCGTCCTGGGCGGTGTAGCGGACGCTCATGGTGATGGCGGGCTTGCCCAGGATGGCGGTGCCGTCGGAGCGGAAGCCGATGGCGTGATAGCCCCCGTCGCTGGAGCGGAGCCGCCCCTGGGTGACCACGACGCCGATGGGCAGGCCGTTGTTCACGTTGTAGAAATCCCCGTTGATTCCGGCCACCACCCGGTAGCCCTGGGCCTCCAGGGCCTGGGCGGTGTTGGAAACGGAGCTCCGGTCCGTCAGGGCCCCGCCGTAGGTGACGATGGGGGTGACGGAGGGGTTGGGGGTGTATGTAATCAGGTTCTCCGTCCGGTAGTCGGAGCTGACAGAGCTCCAGAAGACGTTGGTGGAGAGCTGGGTCTCCCGGTTCAAAAGCGTGTCCGCGGCGGTGAGGTCGTCCCCCATGGCCTCGGAGGCCAGGGCGGGGGAAACGGTCAGGGCCGCCAGCAGGGAGAGGGCCAGCAGCAGGGAAAGCGCTCTGGGAACAATTCGTTTCATAGGGTTCCTCCATACTTGTCCAGGGTCGTCGAACGGCTTCCATCATACCACAAACCGGGAGGGAAGTAAATGACGAACTGTAAACAAAATCCGACGGTTTCCCCTGATTTTTCCAGGCTGGACAACGGAGCGGTTTCGCGCTATGATGGGAGAAAAGGAGGGACCGCTATGACCGTCACTGTAGATGAAACGCGCTGCATCGCCTGCGGCATGTGCGCCTATGCCGCGCCGGAGGTCTTCCGCATCGTGGGAAGGGCCTCCGCCGTCATCGCCCAGCCGGAGGGGAAGAGCCCGAAGGTCCGGGACGCCGCCAATGCCTGTCCTGTGAATGCTATCCAGGTGGAGAGGTAAGGAAAAAAGGCTCCTTTTCAAAGGGGCCTTTTTTCTGCGCTTTTTACTTCGCCTGCCGCATGGACAGGGAAATCCGCTTCCGCTTCTCGTCCACCTCCAGCACCTTTACCTTCACCACGTCCCCCACGGAGACCACCTCCGAGGGGTGCTTCACCCGGCGGTCCGCCACCTGGGAGATGTGGACCAGCCCGTCCTGGTGAACGCCGACGTCCACGAAGGCGCCGAAGTCGATGACGTTGCGCACCGTGCCCGTGAGAATCATGCCGGGCTTTAGGTCCTTCATCTCCAGCACGTCCGTCCGCAGCACGGGCTTGGGCAGGTCGTCCCGGACGTCCCGGCCGGGCTTCATCAGCTCCGCCACCACGTCCCGGAGGGTGGGCACGCCCACCCCCGCCTCTCCGGCGGCCCGCTCCTCGCCGTAGGCGGCCACCTGGGCGGGGAGGTTCTGGAGCTTTCCGGCCTGTACGTCCGAGAGACTGTGACCCGTCAGGGCCAGCAGTTTTTCCGCCGCCGGGTAGCTCTCCGGGTGGACGGCGGTGTTGTCCAGCACGGAGGCGCTTTCCGGCACCCGGAGGAAGCCCGCGCACTGCTGAAACGCCTTGGGCCCCAGCTTGGGGACCTTCAGAAGCTGCTTCCGGGCGGTGAAGGGGCCGTTTTCCTCCCGGTAGGCCACAATGTTCTTCGCCGTGGCCGCCGTCAATCCGGCGACCCGCTGGAGGAGGGAGGGGGAGGCCGTGTTCACGTCCACTCCCACGGCGTTGACGCAGTCCTCCACCACGCCGCTGAGGGCCTCGTCCAGGCGCTTGGGGGGACAGTCGTGCTGGTACTGCCCCACGCCGATGGCCTTGGGGTCGATCTTCACCAGCTCCGCCAGGGGGTCCTGCAAGCGCCTTGCAATGGACACGGCGGAACGGAGGTTTACGTCGTAGTCCGGGAATTCCTCCGCCGCCAGCGGGCTTGCCGAGTACACGGAGGCCCCGGCCTCGGAGACGATCATGTAGCTGACATGCCGCCCGGCCTCGTTCATCTGCCGGATGAGCTCCACGGCCATCTGCTCCGTCTCCCGGCTGGCGGTGCCGTTGCCGATGGCGATGTGCTCTACGCCGTGTGTTTGGATGAGCCGGGACAGGACGGCGATGGCCTCGGCCTTCTTCCGCTCGTTGTAAGTGGGGTAGACCACGGCGGTGTCCAGCACCTTCCCTGTGCCGTCCACCACCGCCACCTTGCACCCCATGCGGTAGCCGGGGTCCAGGCCCATGGTCACTTTGCCCTTTACCGGGGGCTGCATCAAAAGGGGCCGGAGGTTCAGGGCGAACTGGCCGACGGCCCCCTCGCCGGCGGCCTCCGTCAGGGCGGACCGGGCCTCCCGCTCCAGGGAGGGGAAGATCAGGCGGTCATAGGCGTCCTCCGCCGCGGCCTTGACAAACTCCATGGCGGGGGTCCCCGGGACCACCACCCGGCGGCGCAGGGTCCGCAGGGCCAGCTCCCGGTCCAGCTCGATGGAGACCTTCAGCTTCTCCTCCTTCTCCCCCCGGTTGACGGCCAGGACCTGGTGGCCCAGCATCCGGGAGAGGGGCTGGGTGAAGTCGTAATAGAGCCGGTAGACCGTATCCTCCTCCACGGCGGCCTCGCTGCAGAGCGTTCCGTTTTTCGCCAGCAGGGAACGGAGGACTTTCCGCAGCTCCGCGTCGTCGCTGAGGAGCTCCGCCACAATGTCGGAGGCCCCGGCCAGGGCCTCCCCCGCCGTCTCCACACCCTTCTCGGGGTCGGTATACTTCCCCGCCTCCGTCAAGGGGTCCGGGCAGTCCTTTCCTTGGGCGAAGAGAAGCTCCGCCAGGGGCTGGAGGCCCTTCTCCCGGGCCACGGTGGCCCGGGTCCGGCGCTTTTGCTTATAGGGGCGGTACAGGTCTTCCACCTCCGCCAGCGTGGCGGCGGCGTCGATGGCGGAGGCCAGCTCCTCCGTCAGCTTGCCCTGCTCCCCGATGGACTTCTTCACGGCCTCCCGCCGCTCCCGAAGGCCCCGGAGGTAGTTCAGGCGCTCCTCCAGATTCCGCAGGGTGGTGTCGTCCATGGCCCCGTGGAGCTCCTTGCGGTAGCGGGCGATGAAGGGGATGGTGTTCCCCTCGTCCAGCAGGCGGACCACGTTGTCCACGTACTTCTCGGGCTGGTTCAGCTCTTGGGCGAGCTGGGTGATGATGGCGTCCATGGGACCTCCTTTATCCGTTGGCCTGTTTCTTCCTTTGGATTTCCGCGATGCGCTCCTCCGCCCCCCGCATGGTCTTGCGGAGGAAGATGATGCTCAAAATCAGGGATACCACTTCCGAGATGGGGAAGCAGAACCACACCAGGTCCAGAATTCCCGTCTGGGCCAGCAGCCACGCCGACGGCAGCAGCGCCGCCAGCTGGCGGCAGACGGAGCAAATGAGGGTGTAAACCGGGTTGCCGATGGCCTGGCACACGGACCCGGCGATGATGTCGAAGCCCGCCAGCAGGAAGGAGTAGCTGATGACCCGCAGGGCCACCGTGCCGATGGAGAGCATCTCCTCCGAGGCGTTGAAAAAGCCTAGGAGCGTGCCGGGAATCAGGTTGAAGGCGGCGCAGCCGGCGACCATGATGACCGTGGCCGTGACGGCGGTGAGCTGGAAGGTCTTGCGCACCCGGTCCAGCCGGGCCGCGCCGTAGTTATAGGAGACGATGGGCACCATGCCGTTGTTCAGGCCGAAGACCGGCATGAAGATGAAGCTCTGGAGCTTGAAGTAGGCCCCGAAGACCGCCGTGGCCGTGTCGGTGAAGGAGATGAGAATCTTGTTCATGCCGAAGGTCATGACGGACCCGATGGACTGCATGATGATGGAGGGCAGGCCCACCCGGTAAATCTCCCGGGCGATAAAGCGGTCCGGGCGGACGTCCCGGAGGCGGAGGTGGATGTCCTTGTTAAATTTCAAATTCATCCACAGGCCGATGAGGGCCGCCACAATCTGGCCGAAGACCGTGGCCACGGCGGCTCCCGCCACCTCCATCCGGGGGAAGCCGAAGAGGCCGAAAATCAAAATGGGGTCCAGAATGATGTTGATGACCGCGCCGATGAGCTGGGTGATCATGGAGTACACCGTCCGGCCCGTGGACTGGAGGAGCCGTTCGAAGCAGAACTGGCTGAAGATGCCGATGGAGAGCCCCAGGCAGATGCGGGCGTAGTCCGTGCCGTAGTCCACAATGGGCTTGATGTCCGTCTGGGCCAGGAAGAAGGGCCGGGCCAGCAAAATGCCGCACACGCCGAAGACCACGGCGCTGACCAGGAAAATGAAAATGCCCGTGTTGGCGGCCCGGTCGGCCTGGTCCTGCTTCTTCTCGCCGAGGGACCGGGACAGCAGGGCGTTCATGCCCACCCCCGTGCCGCCGCCCACGGCGATCATCAGATTCTGGAGGGGGAAGGCCAGGGAGACGGCGTTCAGCGCGTCCTGGCTGATGCGGGCCACGAAGATGCTGTCCACCACGTTGTACAGGGCCTGGACCAGCATGGAGATCATCATGGGCACCGCCATGCCCGCCAGAAGGGGGGCGATGGGCATGACGCCCATCTTGTTCTCCTGAGGGGCGGGAGCGGATGATTGCATTTTGTTGTCTTTCATCTCTAATATCCTTTCTGTATATGCGGGGCTTTGCGGAAAAAGAACGCGGCTTGACAGCCGCGCCTTTTGGGAAGCAGGGAGCGGGGTCACTCGGGGTAGCGGGTGTAGACGGCGCGGGTGGAATCGCCCAGCCAGCGGGGCTCGGCGTTCACCCGGGTGGGGTAATTGGAAACGGTATCAAACCATTGGACCTTGCCCCCCACATTGCCGTCGGCGGTTCGGATACAGGGCAGGCCGCCCTGGTCGTGGGCGGTGGTCAGGGCGACATTGACGTGGGCCGCGGTGCCGTCGGGGTTGATTCGGAAGACGATGTCGCCGGGGCGCACCTGGGCGTTGTCCTCCAGTCTGCGGGCGGGATTGGCGGCGGGACCGAACACATAGTCGCTGAGCATGGCCGCGAAGGCTCCGCAGGCCTCCTCATGGGACAGCTGGTATTCCGCCACACAGGAGGCTCCTATGGACGCGCCCGGATCCGCGTCGTATACGTTGTTGCCGGAGTCCGCCCGGTCGAGGTAGGTCCAGGTCATGCCGCCGGGCCAGAGCTCCTTTGCCTCCGCCAGGAGGGTCAGGACGTTTTCCTCGGTGACGGGCCGGCCGTTCCGGAGGACGCCCGTGGGGTTTTGGCTGTCCGCAATGGACCAGGCGGTCCCGGTTTCGATGGGCATACTTGTCACGGCCGCGGTCCCCTCCTCCGTCTCCGGGACGCCGCCGCCCGCCGTGGCCGGGAGGGGGCGGGCCAGGCAGAGGACCAGGGTTAAAAGCAGAATCGGCTTCATGCCTTATTTCTTGAGCTCGCCCGTGGCCAGCTGAGTCAGGTAGGCGTTCAAAAAGCCGTCCAGGTCCCCGTCCATCACGGCGTCGATGTTGGCGGTTTCAAAGGCCGTCCGGGTGTCCTTCACCATCTGGTAGGGCATGAAGACGTAGGACCGGATCTGGCTGCCCCACTCGATTTTCATCTGGACGCCCTTGATGTCGGAGATCTTCTCCGCGTGCTGCTGGGCCTTGAGCTCCAGGAGCTTGGCCCGGAGCATCTTCATGCAGTTGTCCTTGTTCTGGAACTGGCTCCGTTCCTGCTGAGAGGCCACCACGATGCCCGTGGGCTTGTGGATCAGCCGCACGGCGGAGGAGGTCTTGTTGACGTGCTGGCCCCCCGCGCCGCTGGCCCGGTAGACCTGCATCTCGATGTCCTCGTCCCGGATTTCGATGCTCTCGTCGTTTTCCAGCTCCGGCATCACCTCGATGGCGGCGAAGGAGGTCTGGCGGCGGGCGTTGGCGTCGAAGGGGGAGACCCGGACCAGGCGGTGGACGCCGTTCTCGCTCTTGAGGAGGCCGTAGGCGTTTTCCCCCTCGATGGAGATGGCGGCGGATTTGATGCCCGCCTCGTCCCCGTCCTCGTAGTCCAGGATTTTATAGGTGAAGCCCTTCCGCTCCACCCAGCGGGTGTACATGCGGTAGAGCATCTGGGCCCAGTCCTGGGCCTCGGTGCCCCCCGCCCCGGCGTGGAACTGCAAAATGGCGTTGCATCCGTCGTATTCCCCGGAGAGGAGGGTGGCCATGCGGGTCTCGGCGGTCCGGTCCTCCAGGGCGGCGTACTCGGCTTTCAGCTCCTCCAGAATCTCGGCGTCGTCGGCCTCCTGGCCCATCTCGCACAGGGCGGTCAGATCCTCCCAGGCGGAAATCAGCTTCTCCTGCTTGGCGATCTTGTTCTGGAGCTGCTTGAGCCGCTGCTGGACCTTCTGGGAGCGCTCCAGGTCGTTCCAGAAGCCGTCCTGGGCGGTTTCGTCCTCTAAGCGGGCGGCCTCCTGCCTCGCCGCCTCGATGTCCAGGGCGGCGGAGAGCTCCTCCAGCTCCGGCTTTAAGTCCCGGAGCTTTTGTTTGTAAGCGTCGTATTCAATCAAAGCCATGGTCATTCTCCATCCTTACAGATTTCTCAGCCTATGTATTATATAGGAGGGAAATTTATTTGTAAAGAGAAACCTTTTCCGGGGTTCGCAATCAGAAAAATTGACAAAAAACACCGCCGCATGGTATGATATTTCCGGCGCCGCTCTCAGGCAGGCGGCCGGTCCCCTGCGGCAGGGGGCAGCTTCTTGTCCCCTGATCGAGAGGAAGGGGGGCTGTTCTATGATTACATATTCAGATCTCTTTGAGTTCTGTCTGGTCGTCATCGGCGTTTGCAGTCTGTTTCTACAGGCCCGTAAAAAGAAGTAACCGCCCCTGGCTCCAACCGTGGCGGTTACTTCTTTGTAACTAGCAGGGGGCCGACCGTCTGCCGGCAGCGCCCTATGGCTTTATTATACACATTTCCGCCCCGTTGTCAACCTGGGCAAGGGGGGCTTTTGTCACAATATGATACCAAAATGTTGCCGCTTGTTCACAATTTGTTCACGATTACGGCGGCGGTTTCCGCTATGATGTAGCAAGTGGGATTGTCCCATTTTGAAGATCCAATTTTCGGCAGGCACGGAGGTAACCTTATGAACAGTTTTTGGAAGAGAAAAGTACCGGCGTTTTTCCTGACGCTGGTGATGCTGGCGAGCCTGGCCCCCGCCGCGCTGGCGGAGGAACATGTGGCGTCTCACGAACTTAACGACTGGAGAACGGTAAAGGAATCCACCTGTAAAGTCGCCGGTTCAAAAGAGAGGACCTGCAAAGCCCCCGGCTGCAATTATACGGAAACGGAGAACCTCCCTTTATTGGCCCACAGCTTCCCTGAGGTTTGGGCCTACAAAAATGAGACTCACCATCAAAAGGTCTGCGGGGTTTGCGACTATGAGGAGGTCAAGCCTCATGAGCCTACCGGCACGGGTCAGGAGACTCGTCACGCCACCTGTACGGAGCCCGGTGTGCGGACCTTCACCTGCAAAGTTTGCAAAATGACCTATGTGCAAACCATCCCCGCTAAGGGGCACAGCACTACTCTGACCGCCGAGGGCAAATGCAAAGACTGCGGCTTACAGATCGCCCAGGTGGACAACGCCACCTGCACCGTCACCTTCCGGGTGGGCAGCAGCACCTCCACGGAGACCGTGCGCAAAAACAGCGCCCCCAGCGGCCTTGCCAACCGGCCCGCGCTGAACAGCGTCTCCGGCGACCACATCTTTTACGGCTGGGTGCAGGGCAGCCTGTCCACGCCCGGCGCCCGGAATCAGGCCAAGGTAACCGCCGGGACCGTCGTCTCCGGCAATGTGACCTACACCGCCCTCTACAACCTGCGGGCCACGGGGCAGAACGCCTCCCTGGCCGTGGGGAATACCGGCGGCACGCTGGTGGGCGCGGGCATCCGGGACAAGGTGGCCGAGCTGTTCTATAAGCTCACCGGGGAGAGCAGCTTTTCTTACATCGACTTTTCCTCCACCAGCGGCAGCGGCGGAAAAATCTACCACAACAGCCGGGAGGACTCGCTGAAGAGCCGGTACACCTACAGCGACCTGTCCAGCTATGTCTACTACGTTCCCTCCACGTCCAACGGCCTGGGCCTGGTCTACACCGCCGCGGACCAGTACGGCAACCAGATTTCCGGCACCGTTACCCTCTCCGGCACCCCCAAGAACTCCTCCGAGATCGTCCTCCGGGTGGCCCCCGGCGGCACGGTGAACTTCAAGGCGGTGCGGTTCAAGGAGGCCTATGAGGAGCTGGGCGGCAGAAACGCCCGGCTGGAGAGCGTGGAGTTCCGGGTGGGCAGCGACTACAAAAACTTTTACGGAAGCATTTACCGGAACAACAGCGCCCTCAGCGCCTCCGATCTGGACAAATATGAGTTCTATGTCGACGACGACGACTATGGAGATTACGACCTGGAAACCCTCAGCTTCCGGGCGGACAGCCGGGCTGACGTAGGCGACGAGCTGGAAATCACCGTCCGGTACTATGACCGCTCCAACAATCCCTACAACGGCACCCTCCGCGTCATCATCGACAAAAACGGACGGCAGGAGGGCGAGGTGGTCTACCGGGTGGCTCCCGGCGGCTCCGTCACCTTCAACCGCAGCGACTTCGACCAGGCGTTCCGGGACCTGGCCGGCACCGACCGGCTCCTGAGCTACATCGAGTTCGTCCCCGGCGACGCCTACACCTCCTTCGGCGGAAAGATCAGCGTCTCCGGACACTCCGATTTCACCAAGAACGAGCTGGGCAAAGAGGTGTTCTACTACTCCGAATACCGGAACAGCTATGTGATCGACGAGCTGATCTTCCGGGCCTCCAGCACTGCCCGGGACGGGGACAGCCTGGAGATTCCCTTCTGGGCCTGCCATGACAAGGACGACGAGGTAAAGTGCACCCTGCGGATTGTCATCGACAAGAACGGATCCCAGGACACGGTGACCCTGAACGTGGCCCCCGGCGGCACGGCCCGGCTGGACAAGGAAGCTTTCAACAAGGTCTATCAGTACCTCTCCGACACCAGGCGGACCATCACCGCCGTGTCCTTCGAGGCGCCGGAGAGCTACCGGAACTTTGACGGCGCGCTGTACGTGAAAAACGATGAGCTCAGCTGGTCGGAGCTGAGCCACAACCAGAGCTGGTTTTACTACAGCTCCCGCGATGCGGGGCGGAACGACGATCTGCTGGAGGACGTGACCTTCCAGGCGGACCGGAACGCCCGGGAGAACGCCAGCCTGGCCATCCCCTTCCGGGCCTATTACAGCAATGACCGGGAGGACTACGAGGAGGGCACCTTCCGCATCGTGGTGACCTCCGAGGCCAACACCATCACCTACGAGGCGGCCCCCGGCGGCTCCGTCGTCTTCACCGCCGGCGACTTCGACCGGGCCTATCAGACCATGTCCGGCACCAGCCGCACCATTAAATACGTGGCCTTCGAGGCGGGCAGCGACTACGCCAGCTTCGCCGGAAAGCTCTATGCCGGGAACGTGGCCCTGACCCGCAGCGACCTGACCTACAGCAAGAGCCAGTTCTACAACGGCACGCCCAACTACGGCGCCTACTCCATCGGCAGCCTCTACTTCCGGCCCGACGCCGCGGCCAAGGACGGCAGCTACCTGACCATGCCCTTCCGGGCCTATTACGACAGCAGCGACTACGAGCAGGGCACGCTGAAACTGGTCGTGGGCTCCGGCGGCGACGTGTCCTACACCGTCACCCCCGGCAAGACGGTGAACTTCGACCGGACCAAGTTCGACGACTTCTTCCGCAAGACCTACTCCAGCTCCAGCCTGGACTACGTGGTCTTCGACGTGCCCGGCACCGCCGATTTTCCCGATTCCTCCGGCACCCTCTATACCGGGTACGGCACCAGCTACTCCGCGTCCTTTAGCCGCAGCGGCCTGCGGGACGTCCGCTTCTATTACAATTCCAACGACGCGGGCCGGAACGACTACGCCCTGAACGATTTGACCTTCGCCGCCGCCAGCTCCTTTATCAGCGGCAAGGTGTCCCTGCGCTTCACGGCCTACGGCACCAACGACCGGGAGGTGGAGGGCACCCTGGTCATCACGCCGGTGACGGCCTCCGTCACCTCCAACCTGATGGGCAGCGTGCGCTACGCCGTCACCGCGGGGACCAACGTCCAGATCAACGCCAACGACCTGGCCCGGTTCTACAAGAGCGCCTACCCCGCCGGGACGCTGCAGTACGTGGTGCTGGGCGACGTGCCCGCCGCCGGGGCCCTGTATTACAACTATTACGGCGCCAGCCGGTACGGCGCTTCCTCCCGGGAGCAGATTACCGCCTCCAACCGGAACCGGAACTTCTACGTCAGCCCCGCCTCTCAGACCGAGTACGCCCTGACGGAGCTCACCTATGTGCCCACCGGCTCCAACTACTGCGCGGCCATCCCCTTCACGGCCTACGGGACCAACGGCCAGTCCGTCACCGGAGGCATCCTCATCAGCGTCACCGCCAAGGCGGTTTCCGAGGTTTACGGCCCCACGCCCAAGAACACCGCCGTCACCTTCCCGGCGTCCTCCATCGCCGCCGCCGTCTCCGCGGCTACCGGCACCACCCCCAGCGGCGTCCAGCTTCTGAAGCTCCCCGCCGCCAATGTGGGCACGATCTACGTGGGGAACACCACCACCCCGGCCACCACCACCACGGTCTATGGCTACAACACCGGATCCGAGCAGCTGGGCCAGCTCCGCTTCGTGCCCCAGACGGGCTACACCGGCCCGGTGGAAATTCCCTACGTGGCCCTGAACGCCAGCAACGTCCCCATCGCCTCGGGCATGTTCTCCATGGGCGTGCTGACCGCCAACAAAAAGTTTGGGGACATCAACGCCGCCACCTGGTGCTATAAATACGTCACGGAGCTGGCGGACGCCGCCGTCATCGACGGGTACGCCGACGGGAACTTCCGCCCCGACAGCACCATCACCTACGGCGCGGCCCTGAAGCTCATCATGCTGGCGGCGGGCTATCCCGAGCAGGCCCCCACCGTGCCCGGCAGCACCTTCAGCGGGTATCTCGCCAAGGCCCAGGCCGACGGCCTGGTCACCCGGAGCAACGTGGCCCTGAACGGGCCCATCACCCGCCTCCAGGTGGCCCAGCTGGCCGCCGGAGCCCTGAGGCTGGACATCAACAACCTCTCCAGCGTGAAACCCTTCACCGACACGGCCGACGTCTATGTCCAGGCCCTGAACGCCGCGGGCATCGTGGAAGGTTATTTCAACAACGGCACCAGCACCTTCCGCCCCTCCAACACCCTGACACGGGGCCAGGTCTCCGCCATCGTCTGGCGGATGCAGAATTACCGGAAATAAGCGGCTTGGCGAAAACGCGTTTTCGCCAAGCCGGAGGGCGGCCCTTTGGGCCGCCCTTGCGTTTTCCACCCAGAATTTTCTCCCGCGGGAAACCCGCCGCCGCCCTTGAAGCGGGCCGGGGAGCGTGGTATAGTAGAGAAAAGAACCAAAGGAGATTCGCCATGCGCCGAGAGACCTCCCCGGAGGAAGAAGCCCTGGAGGAGCTGCGCCGCCTGAAAGAGCGGGAGCCCTCCGGGCGGAAAAAACGGACCCCCTGGGTCCGGTATATCGCCGTGGTCCTCCTGGCCGTGGCCTGCATCGGCGGGGCGGAGCTGACGGCCTGCCGCTTCTTCGCCCCGGCCCTCTACGAGGACCTGATGGAACCGGTGCGGGAGACGGGCCGCCAGACCGCTCAGGCGGCGGGCCGGGTCCTGGAGGCCGCCGCGGAGGCGGGGACCGCCGCCGCCGGAAAAGCGGGGGAAGCGGCCGCCGCCCTGGCCCTCCGGGCGGGGGAGGCCCGAGAGGCCCTTCGGGACTGGATGGAGGAGCTCACCGCTCCGCCGCCGGAGGCGGAGCCCCTGGAAGACGGAGACTCCGCCCTGGCCCAGCCGGAGATCGCCCCGCCCAAGGACATCCTGGACCCCCTCATCAGCGACATCATCCTCCGGGAGGGCCAGGAGGTCCTTACCGGCGGCGGGCTGGACGTGACCTATTTCAACCAGACGGACGAGCTCCGGGCGGAACAGCGGTACGGGTCCGATCCCCTGGCTACCCACGGCTGCGGCCCCACCGCCCTGGCTATGGCGGTCTCCTCCCTGACCGGGGAGACCGTGGACCCGGCGGACATGGCGGCCTTCTGCGTGGATCGGGGATATTGGTGCAGGGGCCACGGGTCCTACCTTTCCATCGTGCAGGGCGTGGCGGAATCCTGGGAGCTGGACTGCGAGCCCTTGGACCCGGAGTCCCTGGAGGCGGATGAGATATACCGCCGCCTGGCCGCCGGAGACGTCGCCGTGGCCCTGATGACCAAGGGCCACTTTACCAAGGGCGGGCACTTCATCCTCCTCCGGGGGACCACCCTCAGCGGGGAGATTTTGGTGGCGGACCCCGCCAGCCGGGACCGGAGCCTGATCCCCTGGGATTTGTCCTTGATTTTAGAGGAGCTCTCCCCCAGCCGCCACGACGGCGCGCCGCTGTGGATGCTCTCCAAACCGGCGGATTAAAGGAAAAGGCCCCATTTCGAGGGGCCTTTTTCCGGCGGCGGCGCTCCGCCGGCCCCCCTGCCGCGGGGCCGGAAGAGGCGTTCGTTTCAAGCTGAAAATTTTTGCGGCGCCGCGAAACCGGGGCGGCGCTTTTTTCGTCTATATGGGCAGAACGACAGGAGGGAGGCGGAAGCGCATGGAGGACGGACGGATCATCGACCTGTACTGGAGCCGGGACCAGAGGGCCATTCCGGAGACCGCCGGGAAGTATGGGCGGATGCTGCACGGCATTGCCTGGAACCTGCTCCGCAGCCGGGAGGATGCGGAGGAGTGCGTCAACGACACCTATCTCCGAGCCTGGGAGGCCATCCCCCCCGCCCGGCCGGGGGCCTTCCGGAATTGGCTGGGGCGGATCACCCGGAATCTCTCCCTGGACCGCTGGAAGAGCCTCCGGGCGGAGAAACGGGGCGGCGGGGCGGAAGCGCTGCTGGGAGAGCTGGAGGACTGCCTCCCCGCCCGACCGGGGCGGGATGTGGAGGATCTGGAGCTGGCGGAGCTGCTGAATGCGTTCCTGCGGGGCCTGAGCCGGGAGGGGCGGACCGTGTTCCTCCGGCGGTACTGGTACGGCGAGAGCGTGGCGGAGGTGGCGGCGGCCCTGGGCTGCGGGGAGGGGAAGGTGAAATCCTCCCTCTTCCGGAGCCGGAGGGCCCTGCGGGAATACCTGGAAAAGGAGGGGATTGCGGTATGAGAGCGGAGCGGCTGTTCCGGGTCCTGGGCCTGGTGGATTCGGCCCTGGCGGAGGAGGCCCTGGAGGTCCGGGCCCGGCGGGTGGAATGGAAGCGCTGGGCGGCCCTGGCGGCTTGCCTGGCGCTGGCGATCGGCCTGGGCTTCGGCTGGCGGCTCACCGGGGGCTTCCGGGGTTATGGAAGCGGCATGTCCGGCGGCGGAGACTCTGGAAGCGCCGGCGTGTCCGGGGACGCTCCGGCGGACGGCGCGCCCATGGACCCCGGCGCGTCCGGCGGGGGCGGCGGCGTGGAGGACGGGGGAATCACCTTCCTGTCCTACGCCGGGCCGGTGCTGCCTCTGACCACGGCGGAGGACCCCGGCGGGCTGACGGCGGAGCGGGAGATCACCTGGGACTTCGCCCGGAGGACGAACGGCTATAGGGAGTCCCGTCAGTGGGGGGCCGGGGTGACGGACGCTTACATCTTGAGCAACCCCACGGAGGCGGATATTACCGTGACGGCCCTGTACCCCTTCGTCGGGCGCTTCGCGGATCTGGCGGAGGAGCTGCCCGCCATGAAGATAAACGGGGAGGCCGTGGAGGCGGCCCTGTACGCCGGGGCCTACGCCGGGGGCTTCGAGTCCACCGTCGGGGCGGAGGAGCCGGACACCATGAACCTCAAGGAGCTGAACAGCTGGAGGGGGTACAAGGCGCTTCTGGAGAGCGGGGGCTATCTGGAACAGGCCCTGGGGAAGCATCCGGTTTTGGATATCCCGGTGACGGTGTATGAGTTCTCGGACTTCACCGCGCCCCATGAACAGTACCCGGCGGCCACCCAGACGGTGTCCTTCGAGATCGACGAGGGAAGGACGACGGTACTCTCTTACGGCTTCAACGGCTGTGAGTGGGACGAGGGCTTCCGGCGGTACAGTTATTTCGTCCCCGACGGGAAGCGGCACGAGCCGAAGGTGAAGCTGCTGATCGTGCTGGGGGAGGACATCGGGGCGTATACCCTCCAGGGCTACCAGGACGGCGGCTGTTACCCCGGAGAGGAAATCGAGGGGGTTTCCTGTACCATCACCCGGAGGACGGACACCCTGGACGCGGTGCTGGAGCTGGCCTGCCGGGGCTGCATGGAGGGCTACGACCGCTACGGGGAGGACTGGGTGACGGAGGACGGCCCCGTCACCTTCGGAATGTACCGGAGGGCCGCGGCGGAGCTGCTGACCCGGTACGGCCTCCTGTCCGGCGCGCCCATGGACCGCTACGCCGACGGTCGGCTGGACGATATGGTGATGGAGACCCTGTGGCAGGACCGGGTGCTGTACCTGGCCTTCCCGGTGACGGTGCCCGCCGGGGGGAGCGTCCGGGTGGAGTGCGACTTCTGGAAGGCGCCCAGCTTTGACTTCGGCTGCTCCGGCTCGGAGAACGCGGGGCTCCAGGGCTACGACCTGGTGACCCGGCTGGGGTCCTCTCTGGACTTCACCCGGCAGAGGGCCGCCCTGGTGAACACGAAGAACGTGGTGATCACGGGGCAGGACTTCGGCTTTGACTTGAAGGGCGGCGTGACGGACGTGGAGCTGGATCTGGAGCGGGAACATTATTACTTGGAGATACGGCCCATTAAGGAATAAAAAGAACGGCCCCCGGCGGAAGCGTCGGAGGGCCGTTTTTTCGTCAGGGGTTCAGCAGGGTGAAGGTGTAGGTGAGCTCCTTCCACTCGTCCGGGGCCAGGGTGACGGCGTGGGGCTTGTCCCGGAAGCGGCCCGTTTCGCCGGTATAGGCGGCGCAGCCGTGCCAGGGCTCCATGCAGAGGAAGGGCGCGCCGGGCTTCGTCCAGAAGGCGATCATGGGGAACTCGTGGAAGTCCAGGGAGACGCCCCGGCCCGTCTCTTTGTGCCGCAGGGAGACCCGCTTGGAGCGGAGGCCCTGGAAAATGAGGGTGTCCAGGCGGCGGAAGGTTTCGTAGTCCAGGGTCACCTTTCCGCCCCGGAGCATGGGCTCCCTCCCGCCGCCCCGGAGGAGGCCCTGGGAGGTGAGGAGGAGGGTGTCCGCGTCCTCGGGCTGGTCGAAGATCAGCTCATAGTCCTCGAAGCGCTGGCCCGGCAGGAGGGGACAGCGGATGGCGGTGTGGGCCCCAATGCAGAAGGGCATGGGCTCCGTGCCGGTGTTCTCCACGGCGAAGGTGGTGGAAAAGCCGTTTTTCAGGAGCTGGTGCCGGACCTGGAGGCCGAAGGGGAAGGGGAACCGGGCCAGGGTCTCGGGGCTCTCCCGGAGCTCCAGGGTGACGAAGTCCGGTCCTTGGTCCGTCAGGGTGAATTCGCTTCTTCGGGCGAAGCCGTGGCGGCCCATCTCGCAGGTTGTGCCGTTGACGTCCACCTTGCCGTCCTTCAGGCTTCCCACGATGGGGAAGAGGACGGGGTTCTGGCCGGACCAGAAGGCGGGGTCGCCCTGCCAGATGTACTCGGTTCCGGCGGAGTCCCGAAGGGAGATCAGCTCGCCGCCCAGGGTACGGGCGGAAGCGGTGAGAGTGGGGGTGGAGAGGGTGTGGGTCATGGGGACGTCCTCCTCTGTTATTCGTATTCAATCGTCGCCGGGGGCTTCGAGGTGATATCGTACAGCACCCGGTTGATGTGGGGGACCTCGTTGACCACCCGGACGCTGACCCGGTCCAGGACCTCGTAGGGAATCCGGGTCCAGTCCGCCGTCATGAAGTCGCTGGTGGTGACGCTCCGCAGGGCCAGGGCGTAGTCGTAGGTCCGGCCGTCTCCCATGACCCCCACGCTTTGGAGGTTCGTCAGCACGGCGAAGTACTGGTCCATGGTCCCCGCCAGGCCCGCCTGGGCAATCTCGTCCCGGAAGATGAAGTCTGCCCGGCGGAGCATGTCCAGCTTCTCTTTTGTCACCTCGCCGATGCAGCGGATGGCCAGACCGGGGCCTGGGAAAGGCTGGCGGCTTACCAGATACTCGGGGAGGCCCAGTTCCCGGCCTAATTGCCGGACCTCGTCCTTGAAGAGGAGCCGCAGGGGCTCGATGATCTCCTTGAAGTCCACATAATCCGGCAGGCCCCCCACGTTGTGGTGGCTCTTGATGACGGCGGCGTCCCCCGCCCCGGACTCGATGACGTCGGGATAGATGGTCCCCTGGGCCAGGTAGTCCACCCGGCCGAGCTTTTTGGCCTCCGCCTCGAAGACCCGGATGAACTCCTCGCCGATGATTTTGCGCTTGGCCTCCGGCTCCGTGACCCCGGCGAGCTTGGAAAGAAAACGATCCTCCGCGTTGACCCGGATGAATTGGATATCCCACTGGGAGAAGGCGGCTTCCACCTCGTCCCCCTCGTTCCATCGCATAAGGCCGTGGTCCACGAATACGCAGGTGAGCTGGGGTCCTACGGCCTCCGCCAGCAGGGCGGCGGCCACGGAGCTGTCCACCCCGCCGCTGAGGGCCAGGAGGACCTTCCCGTCCCCGATCTTCTCCCGGAGGCGGCGGAGGGCGGCGGCTTTGTAGTCCCCCATGGTCCAGTCGCCCCTCGCGCCGCAGACCTCGTAGAGGAAGTTCCGCAGCATGGCCGCGCCCTGCTCCGTGTGGTTGACCTCCGGGTGGAACTGGACGCCGTAGAAGCCCCTGGCCTCGTCCGCAATGGCCACGTTGGGACAGGCGGCGCTGCGGGCGCAGAGTTTAAAGCCCTGGGGGACCCGCTCCATATAGTCCCCGTGGCTCATCCAGGTGACGCTGGTCTCGGGGAGGCCCCGGAAGAGCTTGCAGTCCGTGTCAAAGACGGTTTCGGTTTTGCCGTACTCCCGGGCGTCATCGCTCTGGGCGGCGGCCACCTTTCCCCCCAGGTGGTGGGCCAGGAGCTGGCAGCCGTAGCAGATGCCAAGGATCGGCGCGCCCAGGTTAAAAATCTCCGGGTCCGCGTGGGGGGCGGCGGGGTCGTAAACGCTGCCGGGGCCCCCGGTGAAGATGACGCCGATGGGGGAGAGGGCTTTCAGTTCCTCCACGGAGGTGGTATAGGGCCTCACCTCGCAGTAGACTCCCTGCTCCCGGACCCGGCGGGCGATGAGCTGGTTGTACTGGCCGCCGAAGTCCAGGACGATGACGGTTTGGCGGGACATGGGGACACTTCCTTTCAAGGCTCTTCCCGGAAGACGATGCTGCCGGGCGCGGCGGACTCGATGACGGCCAGGGAGTGGAGGTTGACCCCCGCCTGGCGGAGGCGGTCGCCGCCGCCCTGGAAGCCCTTCTCCACGGCGCAGCCGATGCCCACCAGCGTGGCCCCGGCCTTCTC
>VSMY01000004.1 GCA_009773995.1 Oscillibacter sp.
AATCAAAAAGAGCGGGAGTGAGCTTCACTCCCGCTTCTTCTCTTTCTTACGCGAACAGCGCCTCGAATTCCTCCACGGCGGCCTCCGCCGCGTCTCCCACCGCCAGCATCACGTAATTGCCGCGGCTGACAATCTGCGACTTGGTTTTCCAGCCCTCGATGGTCTCGGGATACCAGGCCCCGCCGGGGTTCGTGTCGTCCCCCACCTGGTAATCGATCCGGGCCTGGAAGATGTCCTCCACGGCCTGGACGTCCTCGGCGTTCTCCACCTCCACCAGGGCGATCTCGCCCACGGCGGCGGAGATGGCGGCGATGTAGACCCCGCGCTGCTTTGTGGAAATTTCCGAGAGGCCGGGGTAGTAGCTGTCCAGCAGCTCCTTCATGCCCGCGTCCGTGGTCAGGTCCATCAGCTCCGGCCAGGTGTTCCCTTCCCGGAGGGTGTTGTAGAAGGCGGTGAGGTCCACGTCCGCCTCCGTTCCGGCGGGGGCCTCAGGGGGGCCGGCCTCTCCGGGTTCGGAGGGAGTGGCGTCCCCTCCCTCGGGGGCGCTGGCCTCGGGAACGTCGGGATCCGCGTCTTGGTTGGGAGCGTCCTTGCCGCCGCAGGCGGCCAGGGACAGGGCGAGGGCCAGCGCCAGAGTCAGCGCGATCAGCTTCTTTTTCATGTCAAATCTCCTTGTGTCAAAGTGGTCTTGTGGATTGCTTCCGTTTCATAGACGGACCGGCGGGGAAAAAGGTTCCCGGTTCCGCAAAAAATATGCGAAAAAAAGAGGCGGCCCCCGGCCGCCTCCGTTTGCTCATCCTCCGTCCCGCAGGCGGAAGGCCGCCTTGACAAAGAGGTCCACCTCCTCCATGGTATCGAAGCAGGCGATGGCCACCTGGTTCCCCATGGTCCCCGCCAGGGCGTCGGGCATCCGGGTGAAGAGCCGGGCCCGGTCGCCGCAGCGGGCCTCCAGCTGGCCCAGGGACACGGCGTAGCGCACCCCGTCCCGCCGCCCGGCGTAGACGCAGTAGCGATGAGGGCCGATGTAGGTGTGCCGCAGTTCGTCGAAGGCCACCATGTCCGCCCAGATTTGATACACGTCCACGCTCTGGCCAAAGTCCAGCATATCCGGGGTGTAGCCCCCGGCGGGGCGCATGTTGACCTCCAGGGCCGCGATGTCCCCCACCTCCCCCAGGCCCGGCTTGGCTTCCGTCAGGCGGAAAAACTCCAGGTGGAAGAAGCGGCTGGCCGCGCCAAAGGCTTTCAGCGTGGCCTTCCCCGCCGCCTCCACGTCCGGGGGGACCTCCTTGTCCACATAGTAGTAAGTGGGCACATGCTTGTTCACCATGTCCATGATGGAGTTTCGGGTCACGTGGCTGGCGGCGAACAGGACCTCCCCCTTGGAGTTGCAGACGCCGTCGTAAGTGGTGACGGAGCCGGAGACATATTCCTCCATGAGGTAGGGAACCTCCGGCGGGGCCTGGAAAAAGCGGCGCAGGTCCTCCTCGTTTTCAAGCCGCCAGGTGGCCACGGCTCCCACGCCGTTGTCCGGCTTGACGATGACGGGATACCCCGCCTCCCGGACGAAGGCCAGGCCCGCGGCCAGGTCCGTTACCGGGGCGCACCGGGCGCAGGGGATTCCGGCCTGCCTGTAGTATTCCTTCATGGCCAGCTTGCTCTTGTACTTTTCAATCTCGTGGGCCCTGGGCCCGGTGGTGATGTGGAAGTCCGTCCGCAGCCGGGCGTCCAGCTCCAGCCAGTACTCGTTGTTGCTCTCCAGCCAGTCGATTTTCCCATAGCGCCCGGTGAAGTAGCCCACGGCCCGGAGAACCTGGTCATAGTCCTCCAGGCTGTCCACCCGGTAGTACTCCGTCAGGGCCCGCTTCAAATCCGGGTGGAGGAAGTCATAGGGCGCATCCCCCACGCCCAGGACGTTGACGCCGTTCTCCTTCAGGCGGATGCAGAACCAGCGGTAGGCCTCGGGAAAGTTGGGGGAGATAAAGACGAAATTCATAGGGTCCCTCCTTTGCCGATGGTGGTTTCACGCTTTAAAGTATAGCACTTCCGCCAAAAAAGCGCAAGGGGCGGAACGCAGAACCGGGGAGGCCGCGCCTCCCCGGTTCTCGGTCATGTTATCCAAATTTCGCCGTCAGGCTGCCCTTTTGCAGGATGTGGCCCTCCGCCGCCTTGAGGAAGTGCTTCTTCCGGGCGTTGGAGCTCAGGCCCAGGACGCAGTCCAGGGAGTAGACCGTCAGCCGGTAGGAGTGGACGGCCCAGATGGGGGGCTTGGGCCCGGCGTAGCGGTGGACGCCGTAGGCCATGCCCTGGACCACGCCGCTCTCCAGCCGGTCCCGCTGGGGGATGCCCCCGGGGATGACGGGCCGGGCGGGGAAGTTCCACATCACCCAGTGGGTGAAACCCTTGATGGGGTGGGACAGGTCTTCTAATGTAACGGCCAGGGTCTTGGCCTGGGGGGACAGGTTCTCCAGAACGATTTCCGGGGACAGGTCCTTTCCCCGGCCGGTGTTCTCCAGGGGGAAGCGTCCGCCGTCCTCCAGGCCGGGACAGCGGAAGCGCAGAATCTCGATTTCCATGGTTACCTCAATCTCTCTCAAGCTTTCTCTTTGGGCAGAATCAGGTTCAGCAGCACCGCCATCAGCGTGGCGATGACCACCGGGGACTTGCCGAAAATCATGGTGAAGCCCTCCGGGAACTGGCTGAGGGCCCCGCTGGCCTGGGAAACGCCCACGCCCAGGGCGGCGGACAGACCCACGATGGTGGTGTTCCGGGCCGTCAGGCTCTGGGAGGCGATGAGCTTCATGCCCGTCATGGCGATGGTGGAAAAGACGGTGATGGTGGCCCCGCCCAGGACGCACTGGGGGATGGTGGTCAGCACCGCCGCGAACTTGGGGGACAGGCCCGCCAGCAGCAAAAAGCCGCCGGTCATGGTGAAGACCACCCGGTTTACCACCTTATTCGTGGTGACGATGCCCACGTTCTGGGAGTAGGTGGCGGTGGGCAGGCCGCCGAAAAAGGCCGTCAGGATGTTGCTGGCGCCGTAGGCGATGATGCCCCCCTGGAGCTCCCGGTCCGTGGGGTCCCGGTCCAGGCCGCCCACGGTGGTGGCGGTGAAGTCCCCGATGGCCTGGATGGAGTTGATGGCGAAGAGCAGCCCGATGGCCACGCAGGAGGGAACGTCGAAGGTGATGCCGAAGTGCATCACCCGGGGCAGGGAGAACCAGGCGGCAGGGCCCACCTCGGCAAAGGAGACCATGCCGAAGAACATGGAGATGACGTAGCCGCAGAGCATGCCGATGAGGATGGAGGCCAGCTTGCAGATGCCCTTTCCGTGGTTGTTCAGCAGCATGACGATGGCCAGGGTCAGCACGGCGACTAACCAGTTCTGCCAGGAGCCGTAGACCAGGGCCTCGGTCTGGCCCTTCGTCTCCACCACCAGCTCGTATGTATTGGCGGTCCCTCCCGCCATGTAGTTGATGGCCGTGGGATAGAGGGAGAGGCCGATGGTGAAGACCACCGTGCCGGTGATCACCGGCGGGAACAGGAGGCGGATTTTCTTCACGAACACGCCCACCACGATGGCGACGATTCCGCCCACAAGCATGGCCCCGGCCACGGCTCCCACGCCGCCCCCGGTGGAGGCGATGGCCTGCATGCTGGGCACGTAGGCGAAGCTGACGCCCATGATCACCGGCAGGCCGGAACCAAAGTACTTGTTCACCGGGTAGAGCTGGAGGATGGTGCACACGGCGGACATCACCAGGGACGCCTGGATCAGCAGCACCCGGTCCGCCTGGCTCAGGCCGATGGCCCCGGCGATGATGATGGGCGGCGTGACGCAGCCCACGATCATGGCGACAAGGTGCTGGAGGGACAGGGAGACGGCGGACCCAAGGGGGGGAACGCCTCGAATCTGGAACAGCGCCTGCTGATCGGAGGGGGTTCTCATGGCGGGGTTCTCCTTCCTGTTTCTTCGGTCTGTATGGGCGGCGGGCCTCCGGAAAGGTCCACCTTTCCTAGTTTACAGGAGGGGCGGCGGGATGTCAAGGACAAAACTTTACTCTTCCCCGCCGCCAAAGACCCCCAGGTCCCGGCGGAACTCGCCGTCCACCAGGAAGCGGACCTCCTCCACCGCCTCCAGGGAGCCCAGGGAATTCTCCAGGGCCCGGAGGGCGGTCCGGAGGGCGCCCTCCTCCAGCCCCTCCAGCAGGGCGGAGGAGAGGTTCACATAGCAGATGTCCTCCTCCAGCCAGACGGACTTCACCTGAAAGCCCTCCGGCAGGGGGGAGAGCAGGTCCCGCCCCTCCGGGCGGCCCTCCAGGGCCTTGGCCACGGCGGAGACCTGGGTGTCGCCCTCGTAGAGGTCCAGGGTCTGCTCCGCCGCCGTGAGGCGGCCCTCCTGGTTCAGGAAGTAGAGCCGGGCCTCCACGGTGCTGATGACGTCCTCCTCCGGGGTCAGCAGGATCTCCCGGAGGTTCAGGACCTGCTGCTCCCGGTAGGCCAGTTCCCGGCCCTGGACGGTGATCTGGACGGAGGAGACCTCCGGCACCTGGGAGAGGGTCATGGCCACGGCGGTGTCCGCCAGGGTCAGGGCAACGCCGGAGAGGCTGGCGTAAGCCGCCGACAGGTCCACCAGGGCCCGGTCCCCCTCGATCTCCAGGGAGAGCAGGGAGGTCCCGGCGGGGAGGGCGCTTTTCAGGGTCTCGTCGCCGGGGCCCTTTAAAAGTTCGTTCAGCAGGGCCTCCGCCAGGCGGCGGGGCGTGCCGGTTTCCGCGTCGTATAAGTACACGCTCTCCGTGCGGAAGGGGGCGTCCCCGGCGGAGAAGGTCAGGTCCGCCTCCTGAAAATAGAGGTCATAGGCCGTCCGGGCGGGCTCTTCCCGCCGGCAGCCGGACAGCAGGAGCAGGGGGAGCAGCAGCAGGCAAAGCCGTTTTCTCACGCCTCCTCCCTCCTCTCCAGGGCGGGCCAGCGGACGGTGAACACCGCGCCGCCAGCCGGGCGGTTGGCGGCCTCCACCACGCCGCCCCGGCGCTTCACCGTGTCGCGGACAATGGCAAGGCCCAAGCCCGTGCCCCCGGCGGCCCGGGACCGGGCCTTGTCCACCCGGTAGAAGCGCTCGAAGATCCGGGGCAGGTCCGCCTCGGGGATGCCCGCGCCGTTGTCCGCCACGGTGAGGACCACCAGGTCCCCCACCCGCTCCAGGGAGACCTGGACCGAGCCGCCGATGGCGGAGTATTTCACCGCGTTGTCCACCAGGTTGTAAATGACCTGATGGGTCTCGTCCCGGGTGCCTAAGACCTGGCACTCTCCCCCGGCGGAGTAAGTGAGGTCCACGCCCTTCTCCTGGGCCACCAGGTTCATCATCCGCATGACCTGCTCCAAAACCGGCAGGATGTCCACCGCCGCCGGGGGGTCCAGCACGCCGCTGTCCAGCCGGGTCAGGCGGAGGAGGTCCTCCGTGATGCGGGAGAGGCGCTCCGCCTCCCGGCCGATGTCGGTGACGAACTCCTTGGTGGTGGCCGGGTCGATGTTCTCCGTCTGGAGGATGGAGTCCGACAGCAGCCGGATGGCCGCCAGAGGGGTTTTCAGCTCGTGGGACGCGTCGGAGACGAAGCGGCGGCGGGCGTTCTCCGTGGTCTGGAGGCGGTCCGTCAGGCTGTTGAACTCATAGCCGATCTGGGCGATCTCGTCCCGGCCCCGGATGTCCGCCCGGTGGCTGTAGGCCCCCTCCCGCACCTGCCGGATGGCGGTGAGGAGCAGGCCGATCTTATGGGTCAGGGCCTTGGAGAGGACCAGGCTCAGCACCAGCACCAGTCCCCCCGCCACGGCGGAGAGGCGGAGCAGCGTCTCCTGGAGGCCGGAGAGCAGGGCGGCCTGCTGGGTGTCGTACTCGTAGGCGTACACCGCGCCGATGACCTGGCTCTGGTACATGATGGGCGAGGAGGCCCGGCTGCGGAAGGCCCCCCGGCGGTAGGTGCAGCTGAAGGCGTCATAGCCCAGCAGCGCCTGGACGATCTCCGTGTAAAGGGCCAGGTTTCCCACGGCGGAGCCGGTCTCCCGGGTGTCGTAGAGCACCCGGCCCGCGCCGTCGGTGACCAGGATGCGGCTCAGGCCCGCCTCCTCCGCCACGGCCATGGCGTCCGCCACGTTCTCCTCCGTCAGGGGGGAGAGGCCGGAGAGTGCGTTCACCATGACGGAGACGCTGCTCTGGAGGTTGGTGGCCTTGGAGTGGAAGACCAGGTCCTCGGACACCATCAAGGGATAGGTGTTCAGCAGCAGTAGCACCGCCAGGATGACGGCGATGTAGCTCAGGCCGAAGCGGAACTGTAAGCTGCCCCAATAGGGGGGGCGTTCATTCCTTGAAATAGTACCCCACCCCCCACTTGGTCATAATGTGGTCCGGCTCCGCCGGGTTCTCCTCCAGCTTCTCCCGGAGACGGCGGATGTGCACGTCCACCGTCCGGTAGTCCCCGGCGTAGCTGTAGCCCCAGACCACGTTCATGAGATTCTCCCGGCTGTACACCCGCCGGGGGTTGCGCATCAAAAGCTCGATGAGGTCGTACTCCTTGGCGGTGAGATCCACGGGGGTCTCTCCCCGTGCGGCGGAGCGCTCCTCGGTGTTCAGCGTGATGCCCCCCGCCGTCAGGACGCTGCCCCGGCTTCTCTGCACCCCGGCGGCCCGGCGGAGCAGGGCCCGGACCCTGGCCTTGAGCTCCAGGATGTTGAAAGGCTTGGTGAGGTAGTCGTCCGCCCCGCACTCAAAGCCCATCAGCTTGTCCGCGTCCTCGCTCTTGGCGGTCAGCATGATAATGGGCACGTTGGAAAACTCCCGGATGCGCATGCACGCCTCCAGCCCGTCCACTTCCGGCATCATCAAATCTAAAATGATGAGGTCCAGCTTGCCCTCCCGGGCCAGCTCCACGGCGGCGGCGCCGTCGTAGGCGCATTCCACCTCATAGCCCTCGTTTTCCAAGTTGAATTTAATGCCCTTCACCAGGGTCCGCTCGTCGTCCACCACGAGTATTTTCATTCGCTGTCCTCCACTGTCACAAGTCCCTCCAGCGCCGCCAGCTTCCCCTGGCCGATGCCGGAGACCTCGGTTATTTCCTCCACGGTTTCAAAGGGCCCGTGCTCCTCCCGGTATTCCAGAATCCGCGCCGCCAGCTCCTCCCCGATGCCGGGCAGGGCGGTCAGCGCCGCCCGGTCCGCGGTGTTGAGGTTCACCGGCTCCGGGTCCGGCCGGACCTCCTCCGCGGGGGCGCTCAGGCGGGTCTCCACAAAGGCCGGGGCCTCCATGGCCGCCCTGTCCCGGAGGAACAGGACTAGGAGCAGGCACAGAAACAGTCCCGTCAGGCCCAGCAGGGCCCACTCTCCCCAGGCGATTTTTCGGCGCGTCTCCACAGTTGCGTTCCTCCGTTTTTTTTGGTATACTGTTGGGGAAATCATCGAACGGCGGCGCTCCGCCGCCGGTTCCGCCTTTGGCCAACGCCTATTATAACACAAATTTTGGGGGATGGACATGAAAACAAAGCGCTTTTTATCAGTTTTTTTCCTGGCCCTTCTGCTGATGGGGCAGCTGGCCGTCCCCGCTCAGGCGGCCCGTGTCTCGGACCCGTCCGTGGAGGCGAAGGCCGCGTTGCTGGTGGACCGGAAGACCGGGGCGGTGCTCTACGCCATGAATGAGCGGGACGAGCTCTACCCCGCCAGCCTCACGAAGATCATGACCTGCCTGCTGGTGCTGGAGGCCGTGGACGAGGGGCGGCTGAAGCTGAACCAGGAGGTCACCGCCACCCCCACGGCCCTGGAGGGCCTGGCGGAGGACGGCAGCACCGCCGGCATCGAAGCGGGAGAGGTGCTCACCGTGGAAGAGCTCCTCTACTGCCTGATGGTGGTCTCCGCCAACGAGGCCGGGGCCATCCTGGCGGAGAAAATCTCCGGCAGCGTGGAGAGCTTCGTGGACCGGATGAACGCCAAGGCGACGGAGCTGGGCTGTGAGAACACCCACTTTATGAACCCCCACGGCTACCACGACTCCCAGCACTACACCACCGCCTGGGACCTGTACCTCATCACCAAGGCGGCCCTGGAGCACCCCATGTTTATGACCGTCTGCGACGCCGCCTCCCACGTGGTCCCGGCCACGAATATGTCCGACGAGCGGGTGCTGAACAACACGAACTTCCTCATCCGCAGCGGGCGGGAATACTACAACGCCGATGTCCACGGCGTGAAAACCGGGTCCCACTCCATGGCGGGGAACTGCCTGGTCACCACGGCCCAGCACGCCAGCATGGACCTCCTCTGCGTCATCCTGGGAGCGGAACGGACCCAGGACGAGAAGGGCATCTGGTGGACCTACAGCTTCGTGTATACGGACAAGCTTTATAACTGGGCCTTCGACAACTTTGCCTATCAGACCGTTTTGAAGGAGGACGACGTGGCCGGAGAGGCCCCGGTGTCCCTCTCCTCCACGGACCATGTGACCTTCCGCCCGGCGGAAGCGGTGGAGCTGCTGCTGCCCAAAGGCGTGGATCCGGAGGACCTGGAAAAAACCGTTACCCTGAAGGCCGACCCTGTGGAGGCCCCCATCGCCGAGGGGGACGTGCTGGGCTCCATGACCGTCTCCCTGGACGGGGAGGAGCTGGCGGAGGTGGATCTGCTGGCCTTCACCAGTGTGGAGGCGTCCCGCATCCGGGTGCTCTGGCGGGATGTGAAGAATTTCCTTTCCACCACCACGGCGAAGATTATCCTGGGCGCGGCGCTGGTCCTGGCCGTGATCTTCGGCGGCTGGAGGCTGCTGTTCAGCCGCCGCCGCTACCGCTACGGCCACAGCGTCGGCGGCGGGGGCCGCCGGGGCGGCTACCGGGGCTCCCGGAAGAGAAGGTAGTATCATTTTATACCGAGCCTCAAGAAACGCGCGATTGATAATCGCGCGTTTTTCTTTTTGGAGGGGAAGCGGAAAACACTTGACTATAGTATGTATATATACTATAATAGTATGTAATATGACGAAAGGAGATTTGATCTATGCTGCCGGACGACAAGAGACTTTGGGAGGCCTGGGGACAGGCCAACGCCCTGTATACCCGCTGGGCGGACGCCCGCGGAATCAATTACTATCTGCTCTTTGTCCTATACGCGCTGGACGGACAGGAGGCCATGACGCAGAAAAAAATCTGTGATTGTACAGGCCTCACGAAACAGACGGTCAACAGCGTCATCCGCGCCCTGAAAGACGAGGGCCGGGTGGTCCTCTCCCCCGGCCGGGAGGACCGGCGGGAAAAGCGGGTGTCCCTGACCGAGGAGGGGGCCGCCTATTCCCGGGAGCTGCTGGCCCCCCTCCAGGAGCTGGAACGCGCCGTCCTCACCCTGATGGGAAGCGAGCGGGCGCGGCAGATGATCCACGGCATCACCCTGTTCAATACCGTCTTTGAAAAGGAAATGGAGAAACAGCAAAAATGAATCCGAAGACCTATAAGACCTTTTATTCCTACGTCGTCCCCTCCGTCCTGGCCTTTGCTCTGTCCGGGGTCTACACCATTGTGGACGGCTTCTTCGTGGGCCGGAGCGTGGGGGACGCGGGCCTGTCCACCATCAACATCGCCTATCCGGTGGTGTCGCTCTTACAGGCGCTGGGCACCGGCATCGGCATGGGCGGGGCCGTCATGTACACCCTCAGCCGCTCTTCCGGCAGGCAGGACGAGGCAAAAAAGTATCTGCGCTGTACCACCTTGCTGCTGCTGGCCGTCAGCGCCCTGCTGACCGTCCTGCTGTTTGCCGCCAGGGCGCCGATTTTGCGGCTGCTGGGCGCCGCCGGGGAGATGGCGGCGCTGGGGGCGGAATATCTGGAATATATTGCTCTGGGCGCAATCTTCCAGATGTTCGCCACAGGGGTCGTCCCCATCATCCGAAACAACAGCGGCGCAAAATTTGCCATGGGGACCATGATCGCCGGGTTCCTCTGCAACATCGTCCTGGACTACCTGTTCGTATGGGTCTATGCGTGGAGCGTGGCGGGGGCCGCCCTGGCCACCGTCATCGGGCAGGCCCTCACCGCCCTCGGCGGCTTCCTCTACCTGGCCCGGCATAAAATTCCGGTTTGGGGCCTGGAGCGCAGGGGGACCGGCAGGTGCGTCAAGGACATTTTCAAAATCGGGATCGCCCCCTTCGGCATCTCTTTTACCCCTCTGATTTCCCAGATGTTTATGAACCGTTTTTCTATGCGGTACGGTGGGGAAACGGCGGTTGCCGGTTACGCCTGCGTCGCTTATGTGTTTGCCATCGTGTGCCTGCTGGTGCAGGGTGTTGGGGACGGAAGCCAGCCGTTGATCAGCCGCTATTACAGCCGGAAGGACACAGGGGCCGTCTTCCGGACCAGAAAACTGGCGTATGGCACGGCGGCGGTACTGGCGGCTCTCTGCATGGCCGGGCTGTACTCCGTCCGGGGACGGATTGGCCCGGTATTCGGCGCGTCGGCGGCAGCGGCGGAGAGCGTGGCGGCGGCGATGCCGATCTTCCTGAGCGGCTATCTGTTTCTGGCCTTCTCCAGGGTCACCACCGCTGTCTTTTACGCCACGGAAAAAGCGGGATACTCCTATACGCTGGTCTACATCGAGCCGGTTTTTCAGGTGCTGCTGCTGTCGCTTCTGCCCCGCGCGGCGGGACTGGGGCAGGCCGGCGTGTGGTGGAGCATGCCGCTGGCGCAGATTCTGACCGCCGCAGTCGCCGTTGTATTGAAAATTCGGGCGGACAAGAACGCCGCCGCGGGGTGCGGCGGATAAAAAAAGAGGCGGCCGCATGACGCAAAAGCGCCACGCGGCCGTCTTCGTTTTCGGCATTATGCGTATTACAGGTACTTCACCAGCTCCTCCACAGGCTTCCGGTCCGTGTGGAGCCGGGCGGGGTGGGCGCCCTCCGCCGGGTAGCCCAGGGGCAGCAGGGCGATGGGAACCGTGCCCGCCATCTCCGGGAAGGCCGCCAGCAGCTTCTCCGGCTGGAACATGCCGACGTAGGTGGTGCCCAGCCCCAGGTCCGCCGCCTGGAGCATCATCTGCGCGGCGGCGATGGCCGCGTCAATTTCCCCATGGTCCTTGCCGTCGTACTCCCGCTTCCAGGAGACGGCGGGGTCGTAGGCCACCGCCAGGATGACCGGGGGATTGAAATGGGAGCCGGCGCAGGCGTCGGCCTTCTCCAGAGCCTCGGGGCTTTGGAGGACGAAGACGCGCTGGGGCTGGTAGTTGTGAGCCGTGGGGGCGTTCCGCCCGGCCTCCAGGATGAGGTCCAGCTTTTCCTGTTCCACGGGCCGGGGGTCGAACTTGCGGAGGGAGTACCGCGCGGCGGAGAGGGTCTGGAAGTCCATAGAAATTACCTCGTTTCCATCAAAAGCTGATGTAGTAAGTGAAATGCGGAAAGTCTCGCTTGACGCCTTGCGGTTACAAGATAGCATAGGATTTCCAAAAAAGCAAGCCCCGCCCCCTTCCGAAATAAAGGGTGACAAGCGCCGGAAAGTCTGCTATACTATGGGCAGCAGCGCCGTTCCCAAACTATGGAACACCAAGGAGAAACGACTATGAACATTGTCTGTCTTGACATGGAGGGCGTCCTGGTCCCCGAAATCTGGATCGCCTTTTCCGAGGCCAGCGGCATCCCGGAGCTCCGCCGCACCACCCGGGACGAGCCCGACTACAACAAGCTGATGAATTTCCGCCTCGGCATCCTCAAGGAGCACGGCCTGGGCCTCAAGGAAATCCAGGCCACCATCGCCAAAATCGACCCCCTCCCCGGAGCGAAGGAGTTCCTGGACGAGCTCCGCGCCGCGACGCAGGTCCTCATCCTCAGCGACACCTTTGAGCAGTTCGCAAAGCCCCTCATGGAGAAGCTGAACTGGCCCACCATCTTCTGCAACACCCTGGAGGTGGCCCCCAGCGGCGAGATCACCGGCTTCAAAATGCGCTGCGAGAAATCCAAGCTCACCACCGTCAAGGCCCTCCAGTCCATCGGCTACGAGACCATCGCCGCCGGGGACAGCTTCAACGACCTGGCTATGATCCAGGCCAGCAAGGCGGGCTTCCTCTTCAAGAGCACCGAGCAGATTAAAAAGGACTACCCCGAGCTCCCCGCCTACGAGGAGTTCGGCGACCTGCTGGCCGCCATCAAGGGGGCCCTGTAATATGTCCGAGGTAGCACTGGCGGGACTTTGCCGCATGGCGGGGCGGTTTTTCGCCCTGGTTCTGCTCCTGCCCGCCGGCGTGCTGTTCCTGGCCTATCTTGCCTACATCGCGGCAATGGTTTTCCGGGAGCTGCGAAAAAAATGAGAAGGAAGGGAGACGCGACATGAATCCGAAATTTGAAACCTTAGGCTTCTATCCCGCCGATATCCTCCTGCCTAAGCAGGGCACGGACATGACGAAATGGGCCGTGGTGGCCTGCGACCAGTTCACCTCCCAGCCCGAGTACTGGCAGGCGGTGGAGGAGACCGTGGGCGACGCCCCCTCCTCCCTGCGCCTCATCCTCCCCGAGGCGGGGCTGAACGCCCCGGACGTAGACGAGCGCATCGCCGCCGTCAACGCCGCCATGGGGAAGTACCTGGCGGAGGGCCTCTTCGACACCCTGGAGAACGCGCTCCTCTACATCGAGCGGGTCCAGTCCGACGGAAAAATCCGCCACGGCCTCATCGGCATGGTGGACCTGGAGCAGTACGACTTCACCCCCGGCTCCGGGGCCCTCATCCGGGCAACCGAAGGCACCGTCCTCTCCCGCATCCCCCCCAGGGTGAAGGTGCGGAAGGACGCCCCCATCGAGCTGCCCCACGTCATGCTCCTCATCGACGACCCCAGCAAGACCGTTATCGAGCCCCTGACCCGGTCCTCCGGCGAGATGGAAAAGCTCTACGCCTTCGACCTCCAGCAGGGCGGCGGCTCCATCACCGGCTGGCGGCTCACCGCCGCCCAGGCCGACCAGACGGCGGACGCCCTGGCGGCCCTCTGCTCCGCTCAGGAGCAAGCCTGGAAGTACGGCGTGAAGGACGTTCCTCCCCTGCTCTTCGCCGTGGGCGACGGGAACCACTCCCTGGCCACCGCCAAGCAGTGCTACGAGGACCTGAAGAAAGTCACCCCCGAACGTGAATGGGCCTCCCTCCCCGCCCGGTACGCCCTGGTGGAGGTGGTGAACAACCACGACGACGCCCTCCAGTTCGAGCCCATCCACCGCGTGGTCTTCGGCGTGGAGCCGGAAGAGGTCCTGGACGCCTTCAAGTCCTACTACCCCGGCGCGTATGAGGGCAAAGGCGAGGGCCACGTCATCGCTTACACCCACGCCGGGGGCCAGGGCTTCCTCACCGTGCCCAAGCCCCGGGTCCAGCTGGCGGTGGGCACCCTCCAGGCCTTTCTGGACGCCTACGTCAAGGATCACGGCGGCGAAATCGACTACATCCACGGCGGCGAGGTCACGGACCGCCTGGGCCGCCAGGCGGGGGCCATCGGCTTCAAGCTGCCCGCCATGGGCAAGCAGCAGCTGTTCAAAACCGTTATGGCCGACGGCGTGCTTCCCCGGAAGACCTTCTCCATGGGCCACGCCCAGGACAAGCGCTACTATGTGGAAGCCCGGAAAATTCGATAATCCAAATCACAGCATAGGAGAGGACCATCGTGGGACTGTTTGATAAACTAAAAAAGAAGACGCCTCCTCCGCCTCCCCCGCCCAAGCCCGTCCAAGAGTCCGAGGACGTCTCCGTCTACTCCCATATGCGGGTGGAGGTGACCACCAAGGACGGGCAGATGCTCTTTGTGGCCAAGCTGATGTACCCCCAGCGGACCACGGCGGAGCTGCACCAGTACTCCGAGGCCGAGGTCCCTCTTTTGAAGGACTGTTCGGAGGCGGAGTCCATCCCCGTCCACATCCGGGGCTATCACGACCGGCTGCGCAAGGCCGTGTACATGGAGGGCTTCATCACCCCCCAGCCCAAGCACATCTGGCTGGTATCCCATCTGTATGTCGCCCGGGTGGGCAACGACCGGGCCTTCTTCCGCCTGGACACGGACCTGGACGCCAGCATCACCAAGTTCAGCGGCCGGAACGCCGGGGAGTTCCCCTGCCGCCTGCTGAACATCAGCGTGGGCGGAGCCCGTATCGCCTCGGAGCAGCAGTATTGGGAGGGGGACAAACTCCTCCTCACCGTGAAGCTGCTGGAGGACCGGGACCCCTCCATTATGTACTGCCAGGTGCTGCGGGTCATTGAGAAGGAGGACGGCCCTCGGGAGTACGGCTGCCAGTTCCTGGAGCTGAACGAGGCCGACCAGGATAAGATCACGGAAAACATCTTCGCCGCCCAGCGCAAGAGCCGGAAGGGCTCCCAGGACTCATGACGAACAACGGCCGTCCATGCTTGGCATGGACGGCCGCTCCTCTTCCTCTCGAAAACGCCTGAAGGTCTCAAAGCCGGAAGAGCTTTAAAATCACGCCGTACAGCACCGAGGCCACGGTGCCGAAGACGATGACGGGCCCCGCCACGGTGAACATCTTCGCCGCCATGCCGGTGATGAACCCCTCGCTCTTGAAGTCGATGGCCGGGGACACTACGGCGTTGGCGAAGCCGGTGATGGGCACCAGGGTCCCCGCCCCGCCGTAGCGGGCGATTTTGCCGTAGAGGTTCAGTCCCGTCAGCAGGGCGGAGAGAAACACCAGCGTGCAGGAGGCGGCGGTGCCCGCCTCCTCCTTGTTCAGCCCCGCGGCGGCCCAGCCGTCGGTGATGGCCTGGCCCAGCACGCAGATGGCCCCGCCGATGGCGAAGGCCAGCAGGGTATCCTTGACGATGGGGGACTTCTTTGCTTTCTGCTTGACGTAAGCCTGGTATTCCTTGGGAGACATGTCCATGGAAAGCATCCTCTTTTCATGTTGGATTTCCTGGATAGTGTTGCCTCCTGGGGCGAAAATATTCCTGTGGGAATGGCCCGCACTGGGGCGCGGGCCCCACAAGGTGTTCTATCGATGGAAGAAGCGTGGGGCCCGGTCCCCTGACCGGGCCATTCTCCCGGAACCCCGGCACTCCCGATAGAAGGGCGGGCACATAGGTCCGCCCCCACTTGCAATACCCTCCAAAATGTCGTATCATAAACCCAGCCTGTCACAAAGGAGCGTTCCCCATGACCAAACCCCTTGGCATCTACATCCACGTCCCCTTCTGCAAGCAGAAGTGCGTCTACTGCGACTTCTACTCTCTCCCCTGCCGGGAGGAGGACATGGACGCATACGTCTCCGCCCTCCGGGCCCAGCTGGCGGAGACGGACTTTTCAGGCTTCCAGGCGGACACGGTCTATTTCGGCGGCGGCACCCCCAGCTTCCTGGCCCCCCGCCGCCTGACGGCCCTGCTGGAGGCGGTCTCCGCCGCCTGTCCCATTGCCCCGGCGGCGGAGATTACCCTGGAGGCCAACCCGGACTCCGCCCAGGATCCGGGGGATCTCTCCGCCCTTCGCCGGGCGGGGTTCAACCGCGTTTCCCTGGGCATGCAGTCCGCCGGCGATGAGGAATTAAAAGCCATCGGCCGGGTCCACACCATGGCCCAGGTCCGGGCCGCTGTGGACGCCGCCCGCGGGGCGGGCTTTGACAACCTGTCTTTAGACCTGATCTACGGCCTGCCGGGGCAGAGCCTCTCCCGCTGGCGGGAAAACCTCGCCGCCGCCGTGGAGCTGAACCCGGAGCACCTGTCCTGCTACGGCCTCAAGGCGGAGCCGGGGACCCCCCTCTACGCCCGCCGGGAAACGCTTCCAGGGGACGACGCTCAGGCGGAGATGTACCTGGAAACCGTGGGCTTCCTGGAGTCCCACGGATACCGGCAGTACGAGATCTCCAACTTCGCCAAGCCCGGCCGGGAGTCCCGGCACAACCTGAAATACTGGACCCTGGGGGAGTACATTGGTTTCGGCCCTGGGGCCCATTCCGACTTCCGGGGCGTCCGGTACGCCTGGGCCAGGGATTTAGAAGCCTTCCTCCGGGGGGACCGCATCCTCTCCGAGGTTCGGCGCATGGCTCCCCAGGACCGGGAGGCGGAGTGGCTGATGCTGTCCCTCCGCCTGGCCCGGGGTCTGGACCCGTCGGATTGGGAAGCCCGTTTCCGCCGCCCCTTCGCCCCCTTCCTGCCCTTTTTGAAACGCTGCGAGGCGGCGGGCTACGCCGTGCGGGAGGGCTCCCGCTGGCATTTGACCCCCCAGGGCTTCCTGGTGTCCAATCCAATCATCGGGGAGCTTCTTGACCAACTTGAGGAGGAATGAACGGATGCACGTCTACACCACGGGCCAGTGGGTCCTGCTGTTTTTCTTCTACTGCTTCTGCGGCTGGATCTGGGAGTCCTGCTACGTCTCCCTCTGCCAGCGGCACTGGGTAAACCGGGGCTTCCTTCAGGGCCCCCTCCTGCCCATCTACGGCTCCGGGGCCATTATCATCCTTCTGGCCACCATCCCCGTGGCGGAGGACCTCCGGCTGGTCTGGCTCTTCGGCATGCTGGCGGCCACGGCCTTGGAGTACGTCACCGGGGACGTAATGGAGCGGATCTTCAAGGTCCGCTACTGGGACTACAGTAACCAGAAGTTCAATCTCAACGGCCACATCTGCCTCTCCAGCTCCATCGCCTGGGGCTTCTTCTCCATCCTGCTGGTACGCTTTGTTCATCCTCCCATCGCCCGGCTGCTGGCCCGGGTGCCCGCCCTGTGCGTGGACCCCCTGGCGATTCTCCTGACCGCGGCCTTCACCGTGGACGCGGTGCGCTCCGTCCAGGCCGCCCTGGATCTGCGGGACCTGCTGGCCAAAGCCGCCGAGGAGAACGAGGACCTGCGCCGCCTGGCGAAACGGGCGGAGGTCTACGCCGCCTTCGCCGCGGACGATCTGCGCCGCTTCCGGGAGAAGACGGAGCTGGAGGCCCTGGAGCTCCGGCAGGCCATCGGGGAGGAGCTGGAGGAACGCCGCCAGGCCCGCCGGGAGCGGGTGGAAGCGTCCCTCCGCCGCCGCTTCCGCGCCAAGCTGGAAATTCTCTCCACCATCTCCAATGCCCTGGAGACCTGCCGGGACCATCTGGAGGACCTGCCCGACTCCACGCCGGAGACTCTGGCGGAGCGCCGGGCGGACCTGGACGAGGCTATCCGCCGCATCCGGGCCCGGGAGGCCGCCCTGCAAAACCGCTCCTCCGCCCCCTATCACCGCTCCCTGCGGCTTCTGCGGGCCCATCCCTCCGCCTCCGCCAAGGAGTTCGGCGAGGTTCTGGAGACCTTGAAAAAGCTGGGGAAGGACTAGGCCTTCCCCTCTTCCTGCCACCGGGCCTCCCGGCGGGCCAGCTCGTCCAGGAGCTCCTTCCGCTTCCGGGCCAGGAACTCCTCCGATAATTTGATGGGCATGCAGTCTATGCAGCCTCCCTGGTCGTCCAGGTCAATCCTTTCCAGCGTACAGGCGTCATCCGACCAGTAAATGCAGAATTGGTTGCCGCACGTTACGCGCATACTATCACCTACGGCCATATTATATTCTACATCAAGATAATTGTCTATATTTAGCAAACGCTTAATGTAGAATATGTTCAATTTTTTGACTTTGGTTTAAACTAAGGTCAAGGTGATAGTCATGATTATTTACGACCCATTCTGGCGCACGCTGAAAGACCGGGGTATTTCCACGTATAAAATGATTAACAAACTGGGCTACAGCAGCAGTACCCTCTACCGTCTGCGCCACAACAAGGGCATCTCCTCCCGGCTGATCGACGATCTCTGCAAGCTGCTGGACTGCCGGGTGGAGGACATTTTGGAGTACGTTCCCGACCCGGAGGAGCCGGAAGTCCCCGGCACAAAGGAATCTCCGTAACAAAAAACCGCCGGACGGCCGTCCGGCGGTTTTCCCGTTTCATTCAACTCATCTGCTTGCGGCGGCTGAGGTTCATGGTGCCCTCCTGCATGTTGCTCAGGGTCTCCAGGCTCATGCCGGTGCCCAGGGCCACGCAGGAGATCGCGTCGTCGGCAATCATGGTGTGGATGCCCGTCCGGGCCGTCACCAGCTTGTCGAAGCCCGCCACCAGGCTGCCGCCTCCGGTCATGACAATGCCGTTGGTGGAGATGTCCGCCACCAGCTCCGGCGGGGTCCGCTCCAGCACGGAGTGGATGGCCTCCATGATGCGCTCCACCGGCTCCTCGAAGGCGTCCATCATCTCCGTGGAGCTGACGGCCACCACCTTGGGAAGGCCCGTCAGGAGGCACCGGCCCTTCACGTCCATGACCTCTTCCTCGTCCTTGGGGAAGACGCAGCCGATCTGCTTTTTCATCTCCTCGGCGGTCCGCTCGCCCACCAGGAGGTTGTGTTTGCGGCGCATATATTTGACCACGGCCTCGTTGAGCTGGTCGCCGGCGATTTTGATGGAGGCGGACTCCACCACGCCGCCCAGGGAGATCACGGCGATGTCCGCCGTTCCGCCGCCGATGTCCACCACCATGTGCCCGTCGGGTTTCGCGATGTCGATGCCCGCGCCGATGGCCGCCGCCACAGGCTCCTCGATGAGGTAGACTTTCCGGGCTCCGGCGGAGATGCCCGCGTCGATGACGGCGCGCTCTTCTACCTCCGTGATGCCGGAGGGCACGCAGATGATGACCCGGGGCTTGAAGACGGAGACCCCGGCCACCTTGTGGATGAACTCCCGGAGCATCCGTTCCGTCATGTCGTAGTCGGAGATGACGCCCTCCCGCAGGGGACGGATGGCGATGATGTTGCCGGGGGTCCGGCCCAGCATGGCCTGGGCCTCCTCGCCCACCTTTAAGAGCTTCCCCGTGTTCTTGTCCAGCGCCACCACGGAGGGCTCATTCAAAACGATGCCTTTGCCTCGCACAAAAACCAGAACCGAAGCGGTACCGAGGTCGATACCGATATCCTTTGCCATGGGCAATTCCTCCATTTATCTTTCGTCCAATGTATGTCAGGTTCCCGGACGGAAATCCGCCGGCGTATCCATAAAGTTACAAAGTACATTATACTGGCAGTCACGCCAGATTGCAAGCCTATTCTTTCCCTTTTTCTCCCCTGTTTTCCTCCTCCGGCCTGGGGAAGGCCGCGGCGGCGCAGACCACCCCCGCCGCGCCCGCCGCCAGCAGAGTCCCGGCGGCGGAGACCAGGGTGGCCCCGGTGGAGCACACGTCGTCGATGAGGAGAACCCGTTTCCCGGCGGGGTCTCCCAGGGCCTCGTAAACGTCCCGGACATTCTTCCAGCGGTCCCCGGCGCTCTCCAGGCCGGACTGGGCGGGGTTGTCCCGGATTTTGCGGAGGAGGCGTTCCGGCTCCACGCCCCAAAGCTTGCAGGCGCTTTCCGCCAGAAGGCGGGACTGGTCATAGCCCCGCTTCCGCAGCCGCTTGGCGCTGACGGGGACCCAGGTCACCGCGTCAAATTCGCCGGAGAAGCGTTCCGCCGCCGTCCGGGCAATGAGCCCTCCCAGGGGCCCGGCGGCGGAGACGCCGCCACGGAATTTGAAGCGGCGGACCGCCTCCCGCACAGAGCCCTCGTACCACAGCGGCGCGGCGCAGAGGAGCCCGCCGGGAAGCTCCCGGAGGCCGTGGGCCTCGTCCGTCCAGGGGAGGGCCTGTTCACAGTCCGGGCACATGCCCGGCGCGTCCTGGACCCTTTGGCAAAAGGGGCACTTGGGCGGGAAGAGGAGGTCCAGAAGGGCGTCAACCATTTTCATGGTTCCAGCAGCTCGTCGTAGGTGACGCCCAGGGCGTTTTTGATGGCCCTCAGCTGGGTCGCCTGGATGTGCTGGTCCCCGCGCTCGATCTTTACCAGGGCCTCCCTGGTCATGGAAACGCCCTCTAATTGCAAAAGGCCCGCCAGCTCCGTCTGCCCCAGCTTCTTCCCCTGGCGCAGTCTCCGAATGTTCGCGCCGATGCAGATGTCCTGCTTGATTTTTTGTTCCATTACGGCTGCCTCCGTTTCCGGGGATACGGAGCAGTCTCATCCGTCAAGCCCACCAGGTAATCCACGCTGACGTTGTAGTACTTTGCCAATGTAATTACCGCATCCAAGGGATAGCGGATCTCACCGATTTCATACTGCGAGTAGGTGTTCTGACTGACGTGAAGCAGTTCCCCAATGTCCGCCTGCGTCAGTCCGCGGTCGATTCTCAAATCTCGTATTCGTTCATATTTCAAGATTTCAGTTCTCATATTCATCACCAAATATGAGTATATGTATCTGAAATCTAGATATTTTGTTTTATCCCTGGAGCAGATAAAGTCAGGCAAAAAGCAAGGACCGCCCGACGGCGGTCCTTCTTCTTCACTTTGCGCCCCCCTTGGCCAGCCGCCAGCGGAGGCCGGAATACCTTCTCTGCCGCTTGTCGTTGGCCGCCATGGCCCGGACCGCCGCGTCGTCCCCCACGACCACCAGCAGCTCCTTGGCCCGGGTCAGGGCCGTGTACAGCACGCCCCGGACCATCAATGACGCAGGGGCCGGCATGGCCGACAGCACCACGCAGCGGTATTCGCTGCCCTGGGCCTTATGCACGGTCATAGCAAAGGCCAGGTCTACCTCGTTCAGCTGCTCCGCGCCGTAAACCGCCCGGCGGCCGTCGAAGTCCAGCTCCAGCCACTCGCCGGAGTCGTCGATCTTCACGATTTTTCCCACGTCCCCGTTGAACATCCCCGTGCCCACGGAGCCGTCCTCCTTCTCCCAGACCACGTCGTAGTCGTTCCGGGTCTGCATCACCCGGTCCCCCTCCCGGAACAGCCGGTCGCCCCAGAGAAGCTCCCGCTTCTCCGCCGTCTTTGGGTTCAGCGCCTCCTGAAGGAGGCGGTTCAGGTTCCCCGTCCCGGCGGGGCCCTTCCGGGTGGGGGTCAGCACCTGGATCTCCGCCGCCGGTATGCCCATCTTCTCCGGCAGGCGGGTTTTGCACAGCTCCACCAGGGTGCTCACCGCCCGCTCCGGGTCCCGGCGGCAGAGGAAAAAGAAGTCCCCCTGGTTGCTCTGGAGGTCCGGGGCCTTCCCCTGGTTCACGGCGTGGGCCGCCCGGATGATGGCGGACTGCTCCGCCTGGCGGAACACCTCCCGGAGGAAGACCGTCTCCACCCGTTCGCTGCGGATGAGGTCCGAGAACACGTTCCCCGCCCCCACGGAGGGCAGCTGATCCGCGTCCCCCACCAGCACCAGCCGGGTACCGGGCCGCAGGGCCCGGAGCAGCGCCGCGAACAGGGACAGGTCCACCATGGACGTCTCGTCCACGATGACCGCCCCGGCCTCCAGGGGCTCCTTCTCCGTCTTGGCGAAGGTCACCTGCCGGTCGTCCTCGTTCCATGTCTGTCCCAGGAGGCGGTGGACCGTCTGGGCCTCCGCCCCGGTGAGCTCGCTCATCCGCTTGGCTGCCCGGCCCGTGGGGGCCGCCAGCACCACGTCCAGCCCCATCTTCCGGAACAGGGCCGTGATGGCCCGGACCGTCGTCGTCTTCCCGGTGCCGGGGCCGCCGGTGAGGATCAGCACGTTCTCCCGGGCCGCCAGCTCCACCGCCTTGCGCTGCTGGGGGGAATAGGCGACGCCCTGGGCCTTCTCCAGCTCGTCCACCGTCCGGGCGGCGGAGACCCGGCCCTGGGGCCTGGCCGCCAGCAGGGCCTCCAGGCGCGCCTGGGCGGTGCGCTCCGCCTCCCACAGCCGCCGGAGATAACAGGCATCCACATTGGCCACCCGCTCCTGGACCACCAGCCCCCGCTCTGTGAGCTGGTCCAGGGCCAGCTCCGGTCCCTCCTCCCCGCACTGGAGAAGCTGGGCCGTGGCGGCGATAAGCTTCCCCCGGGGGAGGAAGACGTGGCCGTTGTTCTCGTTGTGGCTCAGCTCAAAGCTCACCGCCGCCTGGAGCCGCGCCCCGCTGTCCGGCGCAAAGCCCATGCTCATGGCGATTTCGTCCGCCACAGAGAAGGCCACGCCGCAGTCGTCGGCGGCCAGCAGATAGGGGTCCTGCCGGAGCTTTTCCAGCGCCGCGTCCCCATACTGCCGCCGCAGGCGCATGGCCAGCACCGGGGGCAGCTCGTACCGGGCCAGGAAGGCCATCAGCCGCCGGAGGCCCATGTGCTGGCGGAAGCTCTCGCCAATCTCCTGGGCCCGCCGGGCGGTGACGCCCTTGAGGGCGGTCAGCCGCTCCGGGGCGGTTTCCAGCACATCGAAGGTCTCCAGGCCGAAGCGGTCCACCATATTCCGGGCCGTGGCGGGGCCCACGCCCTTCAAAACGCCGGAGGACAGGTAGCTGAAGATCTCCTCCTCGTCCTCCGGCAGCCTCCGCTCCACCTCCGCCGCCCGGAGCTGTTCCCCGTGCTGGGGGTGGCGCTCCCACGTGCCGGTGACGCTCAAGCCCTCCCCAGGGGCGGCGCAGGGGATACAGCCCACAACGGTGACGACCTCCCCCTCCTCGGTGAGGAGGCGGAGGACCGTATACCCGTTCTCGGCGTTTTGAAAGATGACGCTATGTATCGTGCCCTCCCGGCAGATGAGCTCTTCCATTTGGGATGTCCTCTCTTTTGGCCCTCCAAGCGGGCTCAGATTTCCGCGATGATGTCCCCCGGCAGAACCAGGGCGGCGTTTTTCTCCCGGTCCGCCAGGTAGCGGGCCAGGGCCCGGGCGTCCGGGGTCAGCCCGCAGTCCGCCAAAATAATCCTGGCCCCCGGCAACCCCCCCTGAACCCGGCGGAGCTCCCGGACGTCGGCCTCCATGGCCAGGGCCTCTCCCCGCAGGGGAAGGACCAGCAGAAGGCCCGGAATGGCCGGGCGGCCGCCCACATGGAGCAGGGCTCCGGCGATGGCCCAGACGATGGTGGTCAGGCCCACGGCGGACAGGAAGGCCACGACGCCGTCTTGCAGCAGCAGCATTTGAATCACCTCGGTTCAGTCTATGCGGAATCGGGAGATTCGGTTAGCCGTCCGGTTGGCCTTGACAAAGCAGCCTAAACTGGTATAATGAACATAGAAGGGCGCTGTCACACGGCGGTCAGCCCTTGTACGAACTAATTCACGTTAGCCGCACGGGTCGCAGCCGGGCGGCTAACACGCTTTTATGGTTAGTATGTAGGCCCAAAAGGCCAGGCATACCAGAAACCGGAGTACCATGTACAACCGTCTTCCCCACACAAGCGTCACCTCCCTTCGATACGATCTCCGGGAAATGAACCACCTCCTTTCTCAGGAGATGGGCCAACCGCCTTTTATGTAACAGCGTCCTTCTGGTTTTCATCCTACCAGAAGGGGCGCTTTTTGTCAAATTGGGGAACTGCCTCAGGCTTCCCGCCGCGCCCTTGACAAAGCGGCTTTGTTTGGTATAATAGACATAGAAGGGCGCTGCCACACGGCGGTCAGCCCTTAGTCAATCAGTTTTGAGACCGTTGACCGTTCGGGGCCTAAGCCGAGCGGTCAACACGCTTTTATGGTAAGGTAGTGCATCGCCAGCGCCGCGAATACCACGTACCGCAGCAAGACGAGAACCCGCCTTCTCCACATCCGCCTCACCCCCCTTCTCAGGGAGTGACTGACCGCCTTTTATGTAACAGCGTCCTTCTGGTTTTCATCCTACCAGAACGGGCGCTTTTTGTCAAATGATGGGGCTTTTGCTCGCCCTGGCGGGCGGGGTGGATTGGATACCAGCGATGGCTGGTTCATCGCACCCCCCATTTTCTCTTTTCATTCCCGAATGAAAAGAGAAAACGGGCCGTGCACGGTCCAAAAGAGAAAAGCAAGGGGACGCGGTTACGGGGGCGCGGAAGACGTGCCGACGGTTTATTACGCAAGTCTTCCGTCCGCGGCGTAGTGCAAGCGGGGGTTTTGGTGGGCGATGTAAGGACTGTCCTCCCTTCCTCGCTGCCGCTAAGCTGGCGGTTGCGGAAAGCTTCTGTCATTGCTCCATAAGTTCCGCCATTAGCTGCGCCCCAAAACGAACGCCGGTGTAAAAGGATTCCTCTGCTTGTCGGTCCGCAAGAATGCGGATGCCTGTCTTCAGCTTTTCCGCTGTCTCTTCATCTACCGCGCGGAGCTGAGCTGCAACCTGCCGCTCCTCTGGCGTCTGTGGAGAATCAATGTTACAGAGCGTCTGATAAGAAAGCGGATCATCGTGGTAAATAGCACTCAGAATATCTGTCATTATAGAATCCTCCTATTGAAATTGTTCCTATAAGTAGAGTATACTCCACTTATAGGAACATGTCAAGGTGTAATTTTATGAAAACAACAATTTTACTGAAAGATAGAGTTTATCAGCTGCGAAAGGCTGAGGGGCTGACCCAACAGCAGCTGGGAGAAATCCTGGGGCTTACGCATAAATCCATCAGCATGCTGGAAAGCGGTGGGCGCAGTACCACCATTGATAAACTGGTAATTTTAGCGGAGCACTTCCACGTTTCCACGGACTATTTAGTCGGCATCACCGACGACCCCGCCTGGCGAGGCCCAGAGGAGTAACCTGACGAGGGTCAATAGGGGGACAAGCCACGCATAGCGCCAGGTTAGCGGCAGCGAGGAGGGCGGGACAGTCCTTGCATCAACAGCCAAAGCCCCCGCTAAATCTACGCCGCGGGCAGGAGTTTTGCGTAACAAACCGTCAGCATCTCTTGCGCGTCTCTCCGTCCCTCGTCCCCCGCAGGGCGATACTTCCTTTTCTCTTTTGGACCGTGCACGGCCCGTTTTCTCTTTTCCTTCTGGAAGGAAAAGAGAAAATGGGGGGTGCAATGAACCAGCCATCGCTGGTATCCAGTCCACCCCGCCCGCAAGGGCCGGAAAAAACTCCCCGCCCGCAAGGGCGAGTAAACCCCTCCCCCGCCGGGGAAAAGCAAGGAGGCATCTTATGCCCTATAAAGTATATTTCCTCTCCCTTGGCTGCGCCAAGAACCAAGTGAACTGCGAGCAGATGATGTCCCTGGTCCAGTCCGCCGGCCACGAAATCGTGGCGGACCCCTCCGGGGCCGACGCGGCGGTGGTGAACACCTGCGGCTTCCTGGCCTCCGCCTGTGAGGAGGCCATCGGCCACATCCTGGACCTGGCGGAGCTGAAACGGGCCGGGGGCCTGAAAAAGATCCTGGTCACCGGCTGCATGGCCCAGCGCTACAAGGAAGACGTGCTGGAGGAGCTGCCGGAGATCGACGGAATTCTGGGCACCGGCAGCTACGGCGATATCGTACAGGCCCTTGACCAGGTCATGGAAGGGGGCCTCCGGCCCTGCCGTCTGGGGAACATCCACACGGCCCCTCAGAACGGCCCCCGCATCCTCTCCACGCCGCCCTGGTACGCCTACCTCCGCATCGCCGAGGGCTGCGACAACCACTGCGCCTACTGCGTCATTCCCTCCCTCCGGGGGAAGTACCGCAGCCGCCCTATGGGGGAACTGCTGGACGAGGCGGCGGAGCTCAGCGCCGCCGGGGTGAAGGAGCTGCTGGTCATCGCCCAGGACATCACCCGCTACGGCACGGATTTGAACGGGGAGCACCAGCTGGCCGCCCTCCTCCGGGAGCTCGCCGGGCTGGACTTCCACTGGATCCGCCTCCACTACCTCTATCCCGACGAGATCACCGAGGAGCTGATTGAGACCATCGCCTCGGAGCCGAAGATCCTGCCCTACCTGGACATTCCTATCCAGCACTGTAACGACGGCATTTTGAAGGCCATGAACCGCCGGGACACGAAAGAGTCCATCCGAACCCTGTTCAAGACCCTCCGGCAGCGCATCCCCGGCCTGGTCCTCCGGACCAGCCTCATTACCGGACTTCCGGGCGAGGGAGAGGCGGAGTTCGAGGAGCTGTGCGATTTCCTCCGGGAACAGAAAATTGAGCGGGCCGGGGTTTTCCCCTTCTCCCCGGAGGAAGGGACCCGTGCGGCGAAGATGGAACACGCAGACGCCGAAGAGGCCGCCCGCCGGGCGGAGATCGCCGTGGACGTGCAGTCCGGCGTGATGGACGAATACAACGAGTCCCTCCTGGGAGAGGAGCGGGAGGTCCTCTGCGAGGGCTTCGACAGCCAGGCCCAGATGTTCTACGGCCGGAGCTATGCCGAATCCCCGGAGATTGACGGGCGGATTTGGTTCACGGCGGAGGAAACGCCGGAGCCGGGAGCCTTCGTCACCGTCCGCCTCACCGGGGTGATGGACGGGGAGCTCACCGGGGAGCGGGTATGAAGAGCCCCCTGACGGAAATCCCCGGCGTGGGGGACCGCATCGCCGCCGTCATGGAGACCCTGGGCGTCCGGGAGGTCTCGGATCTCCGGGACCGGGACCCGGAGGAGCTGTACCTCCGGGAATGCGCGATGAAGGGCTATCGGGAGGACCGCTGCGCCCTGTACGTCTGGCGGGCGGCGGTGTACTACGCGGACCACGAGAACCGGGACCCCGAGAAGCTGAAATGGTGGTACTGGAAGGACAAACCCTATCCGGAGAAGGAGGACCTATGAATCTGCCCAATAAATTGACCATGCTCCGCATCATCCTGACGCCGGTATTTCTGGCGGTGCTGTACTGGGGCTTCCCCGGCGCGGACTACGCGGCCCTGGCCATCTTCATCATCGCCAGTATCACGGACCTGCTGGACGGGAAAATCGCCCGGAAGTACAACCTGGTGACGGACTTCGGCAAGTTCGCCGACCCCCTGGCGGACAAGATCCTGGTGGTGGCGGCTATGCTGTGGTTCGTGGAGCGGGGGCGGATGCCCGCCTGGATGGTGATGATCGTCATCACCAGGGAGTTCGCCGTCAGCGGGCTCAGGATGATTGCCTCGGACAACGGGCGGGTGATTGCCGCCGGGTGGTCCGGGAAGGTGAAAACAGCCTCCACCATGGTCTGCATCGTGGTGATGCTGCTGATGGGGCCCGTCCTGGAGTCCTACACCCAGGCCCTGACCTCTTTCTCCGCCCCCTTTCCGCCGGTCTATATCGCGTGGGCCGACCCGGTCTGCTGCTGGGTCATCACCCTGACCACCCTGTACTCCGGCGTGGAGTACTTCGTGAAGAACAAGGACGTGATTCGCTCTGCTTGAACCGTGCGCAAAAAGGCCCCGCTGTCAAGAGACAGCGGGGGCCTTTTCATATCGCTTAATTCGCTGCTTAGTTCAGCTTCACGGCCCTGCCCGTTCTCCACGCCTCCGTGGTGGCGTAGCCAATGGCCGTGGACTTGGTCCCGTCGTAGACGCTGACGCCGGGGGTCTTCCCCTGCAGCACGCAGTCCACGAACTCCTGGACCTCAATGAGGTACGCCTCCTCGAACCGCTCCGGGAAGGAGCCCACGCACTCGGCGCACACGCCGTTTTGGTTGTACAGCCGGGCCTGGTTCTTCTCCGGCACGGCGGAGATGCGGATGGTCCCTTCGGTGCCCACGATCTCGGTCTCCACGTGGTAGCCGTAGGGAGCCGTCCGGCCCACATGGATCATGCCCATGGCGCCGTTTTCAAACTTGTACACGGCCACGCCGGTCTCGTCGTCCCCGGCTTCCTTGAACTCCGGGTGCTTGAAGGTGGCGCCCATGGCGTAGACCTCCGTCGCCTCGCAGCCCAGGAACCAGCGCATGAGATCGATGTCGTGAATCGCCATATCCAGGAAGATGCCGCCGGAGTTCTTGGCGAAGCGGATGGCCCCGTCCACAAACGCCTCCGGATCGATGCCCGTGGCCTTCACCAGGTAGGGCGTGCCGATGGCTCCCTCCTCGATCTTCTGCTTGGCGTAGGAGTAGGACTTGTCATAGCGCCGCATGAAGCCCAGCATGAAGGTGAGCTCCGGGTGGCGCTCCACGGCGGCCTCCGCCTGTTTGCACTGGGCCACGTCCACCCCCAGGGGCTTTTCGGAGAAGACGTGCTTCCCCGCGTCCAGGGCGGCCTCGATCTGCCAGCAGTGCTCGGAGGAGGTGGTGACGATGACCACCGCGTCGATGTCGGCTTTCGCCAGCATCTCCTTGTAGTCCGTGTAGACGTCTGTGACGCCCAGCTCGGTTTTGGCGTACTCCAGCTCGGCGGGGACGATGGAACAGGCCGCCGTCAGCTCCGCGCCGGGAATCTTATAGCGGAGGTTCTGGGCGTGGACCTTGCCCAGGCGGCCAAGGCCCACAATGCCGACTTTTACTTTTTCCATTACTTCGCGACCTTTTCCTTCTCCTCGGCCTCCTGCTTGGCGGCGGCGGCCATGCGGCGGTTCTTGGCCTCCACGCCGGCCCGGACCACGTCCATGAAGACCGCCAGGATGATGACCAGGCCCAGGACGATGTTCTGGCCCGCGGAGTCGATGGACAGCATGGTGAAGCCGTTCCGCAGGACCGCGATGATCAGAGCGCCCAGCATGGTGCCCACCATGGTGCCCTTGCCGCCCGTGAAGGAGGCTCCGCCGATGATACAGGCCGCGATGGCGTCCGTATCATAGGGCTGGTTGGCGTTGGCTCCGTTGCAGATTCCGGACCGGCCGATGGAGACGATGCCGCCCAGGGCCGCCATGACGCCGGACATGGTGTAGCAGAAGGTCAGCACGTTGGCCGTGTTGATGCCGGAGAGCCGGGTGGCCTCCATGTTGCCGCCGGCGCAGTAGATGGACCGGCCCAGGGCCGTGCGGCTGAGGAACAGGTGCATGATGATGTACAGGACGATAACCACCATGAAGCTGACAGGGAAGCCGCCAACGGTAGCCTTGCCCAGGAACTGGACGGACTCGGGGAAGTTATTGACCATCTGGCTGCCGGTGACCAGCAGGGCCAGGCCCCAAAGGACGTTCTTCATACCCAGGGTGGACACGAAGGGATGGGGCAGGTGCAGACGGGTCAGCAGGGTGCCGTTGATGAAGCCCACCAGGCCGCCGGCCACGATGGCCACTACCATCATCAAGATTCCGCTGGTCACGTTCGCTTTGTTCATGGCGCCCATGACACAGGCGCAGAACACGGCGTTTGCTCCCACGGACAGGTCGATGCCCGCGGTGATCAGGCAGAGCAGCATGCCCGTCGCCAGGAAGGCGTTGAAGGCCGTCTGCTTCAGGATGCCCATGAGGTTGCTGTAGCTGTAGAAGTTGGAGTTTGCAACAGACAAAACCACGCACATGATTACCAGGGCCAGCAGGGTTCCCATTTGGAACCCGGACCCGCTCTTTTTCTTAGTCATCTAAACTACCTCCCCAAGCCGCTTTCATGATGTCCTCCTGGTTGAAATGCTTGCTGTCCCGGTCCACGGTGGCCATGACCCGGCCGCCCCGCATGACGACCACCCGGTCGCTCATGCCCAGGATCTCCGGCATTTCGGAGGAGATCATAATGACGCATTTTCCCGCCTTTACCAGGCTGTTCATAACATTGTAAACCTCGACCTTGGCTCCCACGTCGATGCCTCGGGTGGGCTCGTCGAAGATGTAGATGTCCGCCTCACTGTTGAGCCATTTTCCGATGACCACCTTCTGCTGGTTGCCGCCGGAGAGCTGGCCCACGATCTCGTCGATGGAGGGGGTCTTGATCCGCAGGGTCTGGATGTGCCCCTCGCCGGACTCCTGGATGCGCTTCTCGTCCAGGAAGAGGCCCGTGGTATACCGCTTCAGGCTGGAGAGCACCAGGTTCGTCCGAATGGACTCCTGGAGCACTAGGCCCTGGCCCTTCCGGTCCTCCGTCAAGAGGGCGATGCCCTCGGCGATGGCCTGTTTGGGGCTCTTGACGTTGACTTCTTTTCCCTTGATGTAGATTTTGCCGCCGTCGATGGGGTCCGCGCCGAAGACGGCCCGGACGGTCTCCGTCCGCCCCGCGCCCACCAGGCCGCTCATGCCCAAGATCTGGCCGCCGTAGGCTTCCAGGCTGACGTTTTTCAGTACGCCGCCGATGGAGAGGTTCTCAATCTTCAGCATGCACTCGCCCTTGGTCCCGAACTCCTTGGGGAACTGGTTCTCCAGGGTCCGGCCCACCATGGCGGTGATGAGGGAGTCGTTGTTCCAGTCGGCGATGTCCCGGGTCTCGATGAACTCGCCGTCCCGGATGACCGTCACCCGGTCGCAGAGCTCGAAGAGCTCCTCCAGCTTGTGGGAAACGAAGAGGATGCCCACGCCCCGGGCCTTCAGCTCCCGGCAGGTCTGCATCAGCTGCTTGACCTCTTTTTCGCCCAGGGAGGACGTGGGCTCGTCCATGATGATCATTTTCGCGTCGATCAGAACGGCCTTGGCGATTTCGATCATCTGCTGGACGCCCATGCCGAAGGTGCCCGCGGCCTTCCGGGGGTCGATGTCCTGGCCCAGGGACTGCATGACCTCGGCGGCCTTTTTGTGCATGCCCTCATAGTCCAGGAGAAAGCCCTTCTTGGTCCATTTGTTGATAAAGATGTTGTCCGTGACGCTGAGGAGTTTTTCGATGTTCAGCTCCTGGTACACGCAGGCGATGCCCGCGGCGGCGGACTCGTTGGGGTTTTTGAAGACCTTCCGCTCTCCGTGGACATAGATCTCGCCCTCGTCCGCCATGTGGACGCCGGTGAGGACCTTAATCAGCGTGGATTTGCCCGCGCCGTTCTCCCCGATCAGTCCGTGGATCTCGCCCGGCTTCACGGCCAGCTGCATGTTGTGCAGAGCCACGACGCCGGGGAACCGTTTGGTTACGTTTTTCAGCTCAACTACGTATTCGCCCACCTAATCATCACCTCATTCTCTTGGAAATCCGTGGTTTCGCAACACACTGGTTCTGGAAATATGTTACAGGGGGAAGAGAAAAGGGGCCCCGCTCCGGCGGAGCCGGAACGGGGCCCCTTCCGCTCACTTCAAAAGGGATGTACGGCTCTATTAGGCCAGGTAGCCCTGGAGCTGCTCCAGGCGGGCCTGGGCGGTGGAGGGATCGACGATGCTGGCGCCGGCGTCGATGAACTCGTCCAGCTGCTCGCCCTGGAGGGCGCGGACCACGGCGTCCACGGAGTTGTAGCCCATGCTGTAGCCCTCCTGGCAGACGGACATGGTCTCTTCACCGGCCAGGATGGAGTTGCAGGCGGACTGGATGCCGTCGAAGCCCAGGAAGACGGTGTTCTTGTAGTTTTCGTTTCCGGAGGCGGCGGCGGCCCGGGCGGCGGCCATGGCCATGTCGTCATTGTTGGCGCAGATGACCGCGATTCCTTCGGGGTGGTTCTGGATGATGGCTTCCATGCAGGTCACGGCCTGGTCGGCCACGGCGTTGGCATACTGGGTCTCGTCGGAGAGGAAGGTTCCGCCGGCGGCCTCGATGCCGGCCTTGTAGCCCGCCATACGGGCCTCGTTGGTGGAGTCGCCCTGGACGCCCGCGATTTCAATGCATTTGATCTCGGTCCAGCCCCGCTCCTTGGCCAGCTTCGCGGCGGCCTCGCCGCCCAGCTTGCCCGCGGCCTCGTTGCCGGTGCCCACGAAGGACAGGACCTCGGGGGCGTCGATGTCGGTATCCACGGCTACGATGGGCTTGGTTTGTCCGTTGATCATATTGGCCACCATGTCCGCCTGCAGGGGGGCGATGACATAGCCGTCGATGTCGCCGTTGTTCATGTCGGTTTCGATCATGTTCAGCTGCTCATCATAGGCCGTTTCGGAGGTGGCTCCCTTGACCGTCACGGTCACATTAGGATGGTCCTTCTGATAGGCGTTGGCTCCGGCCACCACATAGCCCCAGTACTCGGAGGCGGTGGTCTTCAGGATCACGGAGATGTTGTAGCTCTCGTCGCCGCCGCCGGAGGAGCCGGAGTCGGCGGGCTGGGACTGCTGCTGTCCGCCGTCCGCGGCGGAGGAGTCGGCGGGCTTGTCGCCGCCGCCGCAGGCGGCCAGGGACAGGGCCATGGCAAGGGTGAGGATCAGCGCAAGAAACTTCTTCATACTTCTTTTCTCCTTTTCAAATAGTTTCCCGGAAACGTGCGGCGCCTCCTCAAAAGCTTCTAACTCCCCGCGCTTTTTAAGCGCGGGGAAAGGGAGTACTCCCTTTCCAAAATCCCCTGAAGAAACGGCCGTCATGCCTCCGGCAAATACGTCCGTATTTTAGCATAAGCATCCGCCGCCAGTCAAGAAGAGTATACCATATTTGTACAGTTCCGAAGAAATAGAAGAGCATTTTTGTGGATAGTATCTAAGGGGCAAAAACGATTTTTTTCCAAAAATACCCAACTTTTCGACAATGGCCGTGTCTCGCGGGAATGGGTTATCCCCCTACCCCCGCCCGCCAGTCCCGGATGGCCTGGAGAAAGGCCTCTCCATAGCGCTCCGCCTTGACCCGGCCCACGCCGGAGACCTGTAAAAACTCCTCCATGTCCAGGGGCCGGAGGGCCGCCATATCCGCCAGGGCGGCGTTGGAGAAGACGACGTAGGCGGGGACTCCCGCCTCCTGGGCCAGACGGAAGCGGAGGGCCTTCAGCGCCGAGAGCAGGCTGTCGTCCGCCTCCCGGGAAATGGACGCCGAGGCCCGCTGGGCCCCAGCCGGAGGCGCCTCCCTCTCGGGGGCCCGCTCCCGAAGAAGGACCCGCCGTCCCCGGAAGAGCACGTCCCCCGCCCGGGACGTCAGCCGGAGGACGGGATACTCCTCCCCGTCGGCGCGGAGATAGCCCTCCTCCAGCAAAAAGTCGATGTACCGCCGGACGCGCTCCTGGTCCACACCCTTTAGGGCCCCGTAAGTGGGAAGCTGGTCCAGACCCAGCTGGAGGGTCCGTTTGTCCCGGCTGCCCCGGAGGAGCTTGATAATGGCGGCGGCCCCCAGGCCGTAGGCACAGCGCTTTTCCACACGGGCCACGGCGGAGAGAATTTTCTGGGCCTCCACGGTGACGTCCCGTTCCACAAAGTCCCCGGCGCAGCTGCCGCAGTTCCCGCAGCGCCCGCCGTGGATCTCCCCGAAGTAGTCCAGAAGCTCCGCCCGGAGGCAGCCGGTGGTCTTGCAGTAGCGCACCATCCGGTCCAAACGGCTGAGGTCCCGGCGGAGGCGGTCCGGATCGCCCTCCTGAGCCTCCTGGGAGTGGGTGATGAGATATTTGGCGGTCTGCACGTCCCCAGGGGCGTAGAGCAGCACGCAGCGGGCGGGGCTGCCGTCACGGCCCGCCCGGCCCGCCTCCTGGTAGTAGCTCTCCAGGTCCTTGGGCATGTTGTAATGGACCACAAAGCCCACGTTGGATTTGTCGATCCCCATGCCGAAGGCGTTGGTGGCCACCATGATTCGGGCCTGGTCGTAAACGAAGCCCTCCTGGCTTTGGCGGCGGCCGCTGTCCTCCATGCCGGCGTGATACCGGGCGGCGGGGACGCCTTGGGCCAGCAGGGAGGCGTATACCGCGTCCACGGTCTTCCGGGTGGTGCAGTAGACGATGCCGCTCTGCTCCGGCCGCTCCGCCAGGAAGCGGCTGAGCCAGAGGTCCTTGTCCCTGGGGCGGACCACCTCGAAGAAAAGGTTTGGCCGGTCGAAGCCCGTGGTGACCCGCAGGGGGTCCCGGAGCTCCAGCAGGGTCTCGATGTCCCGGCGCACCGCCGCCGTGGCGGTGGCGGTGAAGGCCCCCACGGGAGGCCGGACGGGCAGGGCGCGCACCAGCTCCGCAATCTCCAGATAGCTGGGCCGGAAATCCTGGCCCCACTGGGAGACGCAGTGGGCCTCGTCCACGGCCACCAGGGAGACGGGCAGTTCTTCCAGCAGGCGGCGGAAGCCCTCGGCCTGGAGACGCTCCGGGGCGATGTACAGGAGCTTGCAGTCCCCCCTCCGAACCCGGCGGTACACCTCCCGGTATTCCTCCAGGTCCAGGGAGGAGTTGATGTATGCGGCGGGAACGCCCGCCTGGGCCAAGGCGGCCACCTGGTCCTTCATCAGCGAGATGAGGGGGGAGATCACCAGGGTCAGCCCCGGCAGCAGCAGGGCGGGGAGCTGGTAGCAGACGGACTTTCCCGCTCCGGTGGGCATGACGCCCAGGGCGTCCCGGCCCGAGAGCAGGGCGTCCACCAAAGGCTCCTGGCCGGGGCGGAAGCCGCTGTGGCCAAAATACTGTTTCAAAAGGGTCAGCTTGTCCATGGGCCGGGCCTCCTGCGTCCTTCCTTTTTCGCGATGAGCAGATAGCGGTGAATGGTCCCCCGGACCGCTCCCTCCGCCTCGATCTCCTCCTGCATGGCGCAGAGGCGGTCAAAACAGCGGTCCACAGAGAAGCCCGGAAACTCCCACTCGATGACCCGCGCGAACCAGACGAAGGCCCCCACGTCGTAAAAGAAGATGGGCCGGAATGCCTCCTCGCCCCGGAGGATCTGGAAGCCCGCCGCCTCGAAGGCCGCCCGCTGTTCCCGGAGGTTCTTGTGGGGAAAGGGCTTGGGCGTTCCAGGCAGCACCCGCTCCACCAGGTCCCGCTCATTGTCCTCCCCCACCTGCTCCGTGAGGAAGACGCCGCCGGGCTTCAAAAGGCGGAACAGCTCGGCGGGGTCGAAGGCCCCGTGGCGGTTGAGGATGATATCAAAGGCTTCGCCGGGGAAGGGGACCGCCGAGGGGTCCGCGCACTCCCGGAAGTCGACGCCCAGGGGCGTGAGGACCTCCCGGCAGAGCTTCACGTTGGGGGGCCAGCCCTCCGTGGCGGCGGTCCTGTCCGCCGGGTGCCCCAGGGAGCGCAGGAACTCGCCGCCCCCGGTGTCGCAGTCCAGCAGGTCCATGTCCTCCCGCAGGTATTCCCGGACCAGCTCCCGGTAGTTCCAGGGCAGGTCCCGCTCCTCCTCAAACCGGCCCTGGATGTGGGAGAAATCCCAGCCTTGGATGTGGGCCCGGGCCTCCTCTTCCTTCCAGGCGGCTCTCCATTTCGAGCGGTCCATGAATCCGCCCCCTTTCCGCGAAATGCGGCGGTGTTCGCCGCTTTTGATTTTATCACGGAGGCCCCGGCGATGCAAGAAGGGAAACCGCCCCTTGACTTCCCCCGGCCCCCGCTGTAAAATGGCGGCAATTGACAAGTGCGAGCAGGGAGGCGCGTGATGGAACACAGCGATTTGATTGTCTGCCGGGACCTGTCCCTGGGCTACGAGGGCCAGAGGGTCCTGAACCACTTAAATCTCCGGGTCCGGAGCGGGGATTATCTCTGCGTCGTGGGGGACAACGGCTCCGGGAAGTCCACCCTGCTCCGGGGGCTCCTGGGGCTGCTGCCGCCCCTGGCGGGGAGCATTGCGCGGGCGGCGGAGCTGGAGCGGGGGGCCGTGGGCTACCTCCCCCAGCAGACCAGGGCCCAGAGGGACTTTCCCGCCACGGTGGAAGAGGTGGTCCTCTCCGGCTGCCTGAATCAGAAGGGGCTGCGGTTTTTCTACACCGCCGCCCAGCGGTCTCAGGCGCTGATGAACCTGGGGAAGCTGGGGGTGCTGGAGCTCCGGGGCAAGAGCTACCGGGACCTCTCCGGGGGCCAGCAGCAGCGGGTCCTCCTGGCACGGGCCCTGTGCGCCGCCAGCCGCCTGCTCATTCTGGACGAGCCCGTCACCGGCCTGGACCCCGCCGCCGCCCAGGACCTTTACAAGACGCTGAACTATTTAAATAAGAAGGAGGGCATGGCCGTGGTCATGGTGACCCACGACCTCCGCCCCGCCCTCCGGGACGCGGGGACGGTGCTCCACATCGGCCACGGCGGGATCTTCCTGGGAACGCCGGAGGAGTATCTGGCCTCCCCCTGGGGGAAGCGTTTCAAGGAGGCGGCGGAATGAGCTTATTGGACATGTTCTCCTTCCCCTTTATTCAGCGGGCCCTCGTCGCCGGGGTGCTGGTGAGCCTGTGCGCCGCCCTGCTGGGGGTGCCCCTGGTGCTGAAGCGGTACTCCATGATCGGCGACGGCCTGAGCCATGTGTCCTTCGGGGCCCTGGCCATGGCGGTGGCCCTGGGGTTCACGCCGCTGTATTTCTCTATCCCCGTAGTCATCGCCGCGGCCTTCCTTCTCCTCCGGGTGGCGGACAGCCCCCGGTGGAACAGCGACGCGGCCATCGCCGTGGTCAGCGCCTCCTCCCTGGCCCTGGGGGTGCTGGTGATTTCCAAAACCTCCGGCATGACCACGGACGTGGACAACTACATGTTCGGCAGCGTCCTGGCCATGAGCAGGGCGGACGTTGGGCTGTCGGTGGTCCTCTGCGCCGCGGTGCTGGCGCTGTTTGTCCTGTTCTACCACCGGATTTTCGCCGTCACCTTCGACGAGAGCTTCTCCCGTGCCACAGGGATGCGGGTGGAGCGGTACAACGCCCTCCTGGCCATCCTGACGGCGCTGACCATCGTCCTGGGGATGCGGATGATGGGGGCCATGCTGATTTCCTCCCTGGTGATTTTCCCGGCGCTGACGGCTATGCGGCTGTTCCGGAGCTTCCTTGGGGTGACCCTCTGCGCCGCCGTCACGTCGGTGGGCTGCTTCTGCGCGGGGCTGACGGTGTCGTTCGCCTGGTCCACGCCGGTGGGGGCCACGGTGGTGGCGGCAAACCTGGCGCTGTTCCTCCTGGCCTGCGGCTTCGCAGCCCTCCGGAGGCGGCGGAGCCGGTAAAAAAACGGTGAAAATCAAGGGTGGAACGGAAACTTTTCCTTGACATTTCCCCAAATTCCGATATAATAAATAGGCTTGCAGTCGCAGGCATATCCTTGCTCTCATCGGAGTATGAGGGCCATTTGTCCAAAAGGAGGTGCAAACATGGCAAAGGTTACTGCCAATTACGAGGTCGTGTATATCATCGACCCTGCACAGGGGGAAGAGAACATCGCCGCCCTGGTGGCCAAGTTCAAGACCCTGGCTGAGCAGAACGGTTCCGCCGTCGAGGTAGAGGAGTGGGGCGCCCGGCGTCTCGCCTATCCCATCGACTACAAAAACGACGGCTATTACGTGCTGATGAGCTTCACCAGCGAGCCGTCCTTCCCCAAGGAGCTGGACCGCGTTCTCGGGATCACCGACGGCATCATGCGTTCCCTGATCGTCTGCAAGGGCGAGTGAGGAGGAACCCCGCATGCTGAACAAGATCATTCTCATGGGCCGTCTGACCCGTGACCCCGAACTGCGCCGCACCCAGAGCGGCACCGCCGTCACGTCCTTCTCCATCGCCTGCGACCGGGATTTCAAGTCTCAGAGCGGCGAGAAGGAAACGGACTTCATCGACGTGGTTGCCTGGCGGAACACGGCGGAATTTGTCAGCAAGTACTTCGCTAAGGGCCGCATGGCCGTTGTGGAGGGCCGGCTGCAGATCCGCGACTGGACCGATCGGGAGGGCGGCAAGCGCCGCAGCGCCGAGGTTGTGGCGGACAACGTCTACTTCGGGGACTCCAAGCGGGACAGCGGCGGAGAGTACGGCGGCTCCTCTTACGGAGCGCCCCCCGCCTACGGCGCACCCGCCGCATCCGGCAGGGCCCCTGCCTCCGGCTTTGGAGGAGGGTCTGATTTCGCCGAGATCGGCGAGGAGGACGGCGAGCTGCCGTTTTGAATTTGATGGATTCCGGAGGGCTGAGAGCCCTTCGGGTACCGGAATAAAGGAGGAAAT
>VSMY01000040.1 GCA_009773995.1 Oscillibacter sp.
AGCTGTGTATCCGAGACAGCTGCCAGCCAGAGCACGCCCGCCTCCTCCAGCCAAGGCGGCGGAGCGGCGGACCTCAGCGCCCTCTTCGGCAGCCTGGGGGGCGGCAGCGTCTCCAGCGGCTGGGAGTCCCCCGCCAATACCGGGAAGCTGGATAAGACCGTGGCCTCCGGGGCCCGGGAGAAGTACGTCCAGCCCCTGGGCAATGGCCGGGACATCGTCACCCTCATGGTCTACATGTGCGGCACGGACCTGGAGTCCCGCAGCGGCATGGGCACCGCGGACCTCCAGGAGATGCTGGCGGCGGACCTGGGAAAGAACGTGAACCTGCTGGTGTACACCGGCGGCTGCTCCGGCTGGCGGAACAACCAGGTCAGCAGCAAGACCAACCAGATCTGGCAGGTGAAAAACGGCAGGCTGGCCTGCCTGGAACAGGACCTGGGGGCCGTGTCCATGACGGACTCCTCTACGCTGTACGGCTACATCCGCTGGTGCGAGCAGAACTTCCCCGCCAGTCGGTACGGCCTCATCCTCTGGGACCACGGCGGAGGGTCTGTCAGCGGCTACGGCTACGACGAGAAGTTCGCCTCCACCGGGTCCATGAGTCTCTTCGGCGTGGACCAGGCCCTGAAAGACGCCGGGGTGAAGTTCGACTTCGTGGGCTTCGACGCCTGCCTCATGGCCACGGCGGAGACCGCCCTGATGCTGACGGAGCACGCGGACTACCTCATCGCCTCCGAGGAGACGGAGCCCGGCGTGGGCTGGTACTACACCGACTGGCTCACCGCCCTGGGGAAGAATCCCTCCATGCCCACCATTGAGATCGGAAAAAACATCGTGGACAGCTTCGTGGATACCTGCGCCCAGAAGTGCCGGGGCCAGCTGACCACGCTGTCCGTCATCGACCTTGCCGAGCTGGAGGCCACCCTGCCCCAGGCCCTGGCGGACTTTTCCCGGTCCACTTCCCGGATGATCGAGGCCAAGGACTATCAGACCGTCTCCAATGCCCGGAACGGAGCCCGGGAGTTCGCCCAGTCCAGCAAAATCGACCAGGTGGACCTGGTGCACCTGGCCAAGAACCTGGGCTCGAAGGAGGGCGAGGCCCTGGCGGAGTCCCTGCTGGGGGCGGTGAAGTACAACCGGACCTCCTCCAACATGACCAACGCCTACGGCATCTCCATTTACTTCCCCTACCGGAAGTCCTCCACCGTGAACCAGGCCGTGTCCACCTACCGGGCCATCGGCCTGGACGACAGCTACAGCAAGTGCATCCGGGACTTCGCCTCCATTCAGCAGGCGGGCCAAGTGGGTTCCGGCGGCAGCGGCTCCCCCCTGGAGGCGCTGATGGGCCTGTCCGGCGGCGGCTCCTCCGGCGGCGCGGACGCCGTGGCCTCCCTGCTCCAGGCGGCCCTGGGCAGCGGCTTCTTTGCCGACCGCTCCCTGGATATGAACAGCGTCTCCGAATATGTGGCGGACCACCGCTTCGCCGGGGAGAACCTGGCCTGGACCGAGAGAGAGGGCGGGACCCCCGTTCTCCAACTCTCTGAGGACCAGTGGAATCTGGTCCACTCCCTGGATCTGAACCTCTTCTACGACGACGGAGAGGGCTTCATCGACCTGGGGCTGGACAACGTCTTCGACTTCGACGACCAGGGCAATCTCCTGGGAGACGTAGAAAAAACCTGGCTGGCGGTGAACGGCCAGGTCGTGGCCTATTACCACGAGAGCACCGTGGACGACGGGGAACACTATACCATCACCGGCTATGTGCCGGTCCTCCAAAACGGCCACCGGGCGGAGCTGCTGCTGGCCTTTGACGATGGGAACCCCTACGGCTATGTCACCGGCGTCCGGGCCGTCTACAGCGAGGGGGAGACCGAGACCGTTGCCAAGAGCGATTCCGCCCTCCAGGAGGGAGATACCCTGGAGTTCCTCTGCGACTACTACGGCTACAACGGTACATATCAGGACAGCTTCCTCCTGGGAGACCCCCTGACGGTCCCCGCGGAGGGCCTGACCATCTCCGACGCGCCTCTGGACGGCGAGGTCCGGGCCGCCTACCGGTTCACAGACCTCTATGGGCAGAGCTGGTGGACCCCGCCCCTTCCCTGACGGCGCACTCTGCTCAAACCAAAACGGCGGCGGAAGCATATCGCTTCCGCCGCCTGTTTACGCGCTCATTTCCGCCGGACCCACTTGCCGAAGAGGGTCTTTTTGTAGTTCAGCAGTTCCTCCTTGGCCTTGCTGAAATTCCCGGCCTTCTGGAGGTACTCCACGCCCTTGGGGATGTCCTCCTGGACGCCGCCCAGACCCCGGGCGTAGATATAGCCCCGCATGTAGTCCGCCTCCCGGTTCTGCCAGTTCACCTTGTCCAGGAATTGGAGGGCCCTGGCGTAGTCCTGGGGAGTGCCCAGGCCGCAGAAGCAGCACTTCGCCAGGTAGAACACGCCCCAGTTGTTCCCCTTCTTGTCGTGGGCGATGGACAGGTGGTGGAAGGCCTTGGCATAATCCTGGGGCACGCCCTGCCCCTCGAAATAGGCCACGCCCAGGTGGTTGTTGGCCCCTGTGTGAAGTGGGTCCTTGGCCAGCTCTTTCTCATAGCAGGAAACCGCGTAGGCCATGTCCTGTTCCGTGCCCTTGCCCTCCTCGTACATGTAGCCTACCTCAAACCAGTCGTTGGGGTTGCCGGCCTCGGCGGCCTCTTTGTACCAGCGCAGGGCCTCCTCGTAGCGCTCCGCCTTTTTCAGCTCGTCGGCGTAGATGGACTGGTGGAGGGGATAGCCCAGCTCCGCGCCAATTTTAAAGAGGTCCTTCGCCTTCTCCGGCTGGGGGGCAATGATATCCTCGTCTCCCTTGGTGTAGTACTGGTTCAGGTTGTTGGCGGCGAAGTAGACCCCGCCCCGGAATGCCTTCCAGAACCAGTCCTCACACTTGGAGATCTCCCCCTTCAAATACGCCTTGAACTCCGCCTGAGAGGGGAAGGAGTCCTTGCCCTTGTTCTGGATGCGGAGGAAATCCCACCAGAAGTAGCTGTTGCCCACCACGTACTGGCAGAAGGCGTCCCCGTCCTTCGCCAGGGCCTCCACCTGGTCAAAGGCCTGCTGGAGGCTCTCGAAGGGCATCTTCTTCTGGACGGAGGGGGTCAGCTCCCCGCTCCGCAGGGCCACCAGCACCCCCAGGGCGCTGCCCTGCTCCACGGACTTGTGGAGGAGCTTCGTAGCTCTCCGGTCGTCCTCCGGGAAGCCGTGGCCCCGCCAGACATACTGATAACCGCACAGGCACCGGGCCAGCACGCAGCTGGCGTCCCCGTCCCCGGCGGCGGAGGCCTTCTCCAGAAGGGCGAACGCCTCCTTGCCCCGGCCTGTGCGGACGTCGTAATAGATGTCCTGCAGGGCCTGCTTCACTTCATCGCTTAAAACTGCTGCCATGATGGAAACTCTCCTTTATATCGTTACTTTGGTTTTTTAACCCGCTTCCAGTCCCGGCCTCCCGGCAGGAACTGTCCGCGGGGATACCCCGTCAGCCACGCCGCCGCTTCCTTGGGCGGCAGTTTCGCCATATAGAAGCCCAGCTCCTCCCCCTCGGGCTTCGTGGCCTCCACGGTGCAGCGGGCGTCCATCTTATCCCCCGCCGTCACCCGAATCCACAGATAGCCCGAGGCGTGGGTCAGGTCCACCAGTTGATACGTCCCGTCCACAAGGCCCTCCGCCGCCGCCTGGACGTCCTCCGCCGTGAAGTTGGCGTGGTTCTCCGCCGCGCCGCCGGCATAAACCAGGGACAGTCTCGCCTGAGACTTCCGCTGGGCCTGGGCCGTGCCGGTCCGGGGCGCGGCGTACAGCCGCCGCAGATCCCAGTCCGTCAGGTCCGGAACCTCCCGGCGGAGCCAGCCCCGGAGGATGTCTCCCGCCCGCCGGGCGTCCGCCGTCAGCGCCAAAGCCAGATCCTCCTCCCCGCCGGAGGAGGCCAATTCCAGCAGCAGCAGGACCCGCGGCTCTCCCTCCTCCCGGACCAGGCAGTCCAGGGAGCGGAAGGTCCGGCCCCCGCCCTCCACGGGCCGGGTGGGCGTCAGCTCGAAGCCGGACTCCTCTCCCGCCAGACAGCGTTTCAGCGTCTCCTCTACCAGGGAAGCCGTCACCCGGGAGGTCACCTCGCCGTTCCGGCGCTTTAAAATCATGTCTTGGGGCCCCTCGCTCAAGATTTCTCCCTGGGCGGCCTTTGAGGCCCGGAGGTTCCGCCGCTGGCGGAAGTCCCGCTCAAAGTCCTCCCGTTCGCTCTCGTCCATGGACCAGAAGGCGCTCCACTGGCCGTTGGTTCCCCGCCGGGCGTCGGGAACCCGGAGGGCCAGGCAGTCCGCCGCCGCCCGAAGCTCGTCGGGCTTTTTGAAGTCGGTGATGTGCTTCTGCCACCGGTCGTCTATCAGGACCAGCTGCAAAACCCGGCTGGTGACGGTGCGGCCCCCTCTTTGGCGGGTCCGGGTCTCGTCCACCACGAAAATCCCCCGGAGGCGGTCGATCCGGCTGGCCCCCTCGCCCAGGACCCACTCCTGCCCAATCCCCATCTCGTCAAACCACCGGCCGTTGGCCTTCAGATCGCCGTCCACCATGGCGAAGAGCTCCCCCACCGGCGGGGCCTCCTCCGGATAAGGCAGCTGACTCCGAATGGAATCCGCCAGGGCGCTCTTCCCGGGGAAGAACGCATCCCGTGCGCCGGCATAGCTCATGTAAACTCCCAGAAGGAGGAACAGGGCCCCGCCTCCGCCGCTGACCGCCAGCGTCACATAGTCCGAGGTCTCCCAATAGGCCCGGTCCTGCTGAAGCCCTATGTGGAACATATAAAACAGCCCTGCCGAGACCGCCACCCACAGCAGGCCCCACAGCACCCAGCTAAACCGCTTCCGGGTCCGGCTGAGGCAGTAGCCCTCTTCCACGCCGTGGGGATTGTTCTTCCTCTGAACCGCCATCAAAATCAGAATGATGGGAATGGCAAACAGCCGGAACACCGCCAGCATCACGATGTAAACCGCCACATTCCACGGCCAGCGGAGGAAGCCGCCCTTCTTCTCCTTCATGACCTCTCAGACCCCCTTGCGCCCCGGAAAACAGGGGCATTTTCTATAGGTTATTTTAGCAGTCAGTTATAACTTTGTCCAGACCCCGCCGAATTTTTCCCACGGCGCCCAGAAGAAAAAGAGGCGGAGGGACCCCCTCCGCCTCCATATGTCCCGGCCTTTCAATCCGCAGGGCTTCAGCTCCCGAAGAACAGCCGCACCGCCAGCGCCGCCGCCGCGAAGCCCGTCAGGTCCGCCGCCAGGGCGGCGGGGACGGTGTGCCGGGTTTTCGTAATCCCGGCGGAGCCGAAGTACACGGCGATGGTGTAAAAGGTGGTCTCCGTGCTGCCCAGCATCACCGCCGCCACCCGGCCCACGTAGCTGTCCGGGCCATGGGCGGCCATCAAATCGCTGGCCACCGCCAGGGCCCCGTTCCCGGACACCGGCCGGACCAGCATCAGCGGCGCGGTTTCCGGCGGAATGCCCAGCAGCTCCAGCGCCGGGGCGAAGAGCCCGGACAGCCACTCCATGGCCCCGGAGGCCCGGAACATGCTCACCGCCGTCAGCAGGCCCACCAGCGCCGGGACGATGCGCAGCAGCACGGACAGGCCCTCCTCCGCCCCGTGGGTCAGGGCGGCGTACACGTCCACCCGCTTCCCCAGGCCGTACACCGCCACCCCGGCCAGCAGCACGGGAATCACCAGCGAGCTGAGGTTCATCTCCGCCTCCCCCCATGGGCCAGCAGCCGGGCCACCGTCAGTCCCGCCGCCACCGACAGAACCGACGCCAGCCACACCGCCGGGAGGATGTCGAAGGGCGCCGCGCATCCGGCGGCGGCCCGGACCGAGGCGATGGTGGCCGGGATCAATTGAATGGAGGCGGTGTTCAGCACCACCAGCAGGCACAGCTCGTCGCTGGCCACGCCCCCGCAGCCCTTCGCCATTTTCCGGGCGGCCCGGATTCCTAAGGGCGTGGCGGCGTTGCCCAGGCCCAGCAGGTTTGCCGAGACGTTGGCGGACACCGCCGCCAGGGTCTCCGGGTCCTTGCTGGCCCTGGGTAAGAGCCGCCGCAGAAGAGGCCGGAACAGCCGCGCCAGCCCCGCCGAGAGGCCGCAGGCATTCATGATCTCCATGACGCCGCTCCACAAACACAGCACCCCCGCCATGGCCAGGCTCAGCTCCACGGCGGACCGGGCTCCCTCCAGCGCCGCGCCCGCCACCGCGTCCAGGCTCCCTGAAAGGAGCCCAAACACCAGTGACAGCGTGACCATTCCGGTCCAAATCCACGCCATTTCCATAATTTTCCTCCATATTTTTACTTTTTCCACCAAATTATGAATATCTTCTTAATTTTTCCCAGGGAAGAATTGACAAACTCCACACATGTGTGATAAGGTTACACCACCTGTTGGAAGATACCGCGGACATAGGGAAAGGAGGAGAGCTGTGAAATCGACTGGAATCGTAAGAAAGGTGGATGAGTTGGGCAGAATTGTGCTTCCCATCGAGATGCGGCGCACCCTGGACATTGCCGAGCGCGACGCATTGGAAATCTATGTGGAAGGCTCGTCCGTTATACTCAAAAAGTATAAGCCCAGCTGTATTTTCTGCGACGCCACCAAGGACATTACGCTCTTCAAGGGCAAGAGCGTCTGTCCCAGATGTATGAAGGAGCTGTCCCGTGTGAACGCCTCCTGAGGCGTTGCCCTTTTCAGCGGACCAGGGCCGGGGCGCAAACTCCGACCCGCCCCATCGGGTATGCGCCGGGCGGGGAAAACCGAACCTAACGCATAATTACACAACAGGGACTTTCTCCCCGCCGTGGTGGAAGACGGCGGGGGGGAGTCCTCGTTACAAAGCGCAAAAAAACGACGCGGAAGCTGTCAAACGGCAGTTCCGCGTCGTTCTCTTGTCTCAAATATCCAGCGGCCGCTCCTCCCGGCCCGCCAGGGTCAGCAGCACGGAGCGCGCAAAGCCCGCCGCCCCGGCCAGCTCCGCCGCCTGGGTATAGCCATAGACGATGGCGTCGGCGCTGTGGGCGTCGGCGGTGAGGATGATGTTTCCCCCCATGGTCCGCCATTCCTTCAAAAGAAACAGGGCCGGATAGGGGACGCTCCGATAGCCCCTGGACATGGCCCCGGTGTTGATTTCCAGCAGAGTCTCTTTTGGGTCCGCCCCGTGGAGGGCCTCCAAGGCGGCGGCTTGATAGGCGGGGTCCGTTTCGTCAAAAAAGCGCCCGGTCTCGTTGAACTTGGCAATCAGGTCGACGTGGCCCAGGATGTCGGGCTTCCGTTCCGCCATGCGGCGGACCTCGTCATAATAGCGCTCCGCCATCATCCGGGAATTACCCGAAAAATCCTCCCGGAGGCTCCGCTCCAGGGTCTCCCGGTCCCAGTCCACCGTGTGCCGGCCGCCCTTCCGGTCCCGCATATGGTGGGCGCTGCCGATCCAGTAGTCAAAGCCCTCCGCCGTCACGTCGGCCAGGTTGTCCAGCTCGATGCCCAGCAGCACGTCCATCCGCCCGGCATACTCCTCCCGGAGACGAAGGACCTCCGCCCGGTAGGCCGTCATGTCCGCCGGGAGGACCTCGCCCTCGTCCTCCCGCAGGGGCGTGTGGCTGTGGCCCGAGGCCCCGAAGGAGACCGCTCCGGCCTCAAATGCCGCCCGGGCCATCTCCTCCAGGGTGTTCTTCCCATCGCACATCGTGGAGTGGGTATGCACCGAGCAGAAAGCCCCTCTCATTGCATCCGCTCCTGCTTCACCTTGTGATCCACCACGTGGCGCTTCTCCAGCTCCCGTGTGACGTCCTCCACGGTGATGCCCATCTGGACCATCAGCACCATCACGTGGTAGCAGAGATCGGCGATCTCATAGACCGTCTCCTCTTTGTCCTCCTTCCGCCCGGCGATGATCACCTCGGTGCACTCCTCCCCCACCTTCTTGAGGATTTTGTCCAGTCCCTTTTCAAAGAGGTAGGTGGTGTAGCTTCCCTCCTTGGGATCCGTCTTCCGCCCGGCGATGAGGCGGTACAACCCCTCATAGCTGAAGGCTTTCAGCTCATCGGAGAGGTAGAGCTCGTTGAAAAAGCAGCTCTCCGCCCCGGTGTGGCAGGCGGGGCCGTCCTTCACCACCTCCACCACCAGGGCGTCGGCGTCGCAGTCGGCGGTGATGGAGACCACATGCTGGCGGTTCCCGCTGGTCTCCCCCTTTCGCCAGAGCTCCCGGCGGCTCCGGCTCCAGAAGCAGGTCCGGCGCTCGTCAATGGTAATGGCCAGGCTCTCGGCGTTCATGTAGGCCAGGGTCAGGACCTCCTTGGTGTAGTGGTCCTGGACGATGGCGGGAATTAGGCCCCGCTCGTCGAACTTCAAATCCATGTCACGCCTCCTCCCGCTCGATGATGTGGAACCGGCAGTCCTGCGCGCCGTTCAGGATGGTGCCCTCCGGGTCCACGATAAAGCTCCGTTCCGGCCACAGCTCCCGGAGGATGTGAAGCACGCTCTGGCGGGAGCACTCGCACAGCAGGCAGGAGTTGATGTAGCCCTGGGTGTGGAGGGAACAGGTGCACTGGTGGAAAATCAGCCAGAACTCCTTCCCCGGCTGTACAATCTCCGTATCCAAGCCTCCCATCTCTCCCAGGGCCTGGAAAAACGCGTCGATGTCCCCGCCGGTGCGCCCTTGTACGCCCCGGTAGAAGTCCAGCATCCCCATCTGAAGGCAGTTTTCCGCGCAGCTGCGAAGAAGGGTACCCCGCTCCTCTTCCGGCAGGGCCGCCAGCCCTGCCTCGAACCCCGGAAACCACCAGCGAATCTCACTGTCCATTCTGTAAGCTCCTTCCCCAATTTTTATAGCCGCATCTCCGCGCCTCTCGCGCGGAGATATCGTTTCAGCTCCTTGATGTCCACTTGCTTTGTGTGGAAAATGGAGGCGGCCAGCCCCGCGTCCACACCGGAATGGGCGAAGAGCTCCGCGAAGTGCTCCATGTTCCCCGCCCCGCCGCTGGCAATGATGGGCACCTTCACCCTAGCCGCCAGGGCGTCCAGCATCTCCAGGTCGAAGCCCCTCTTCACGCCGTCGGTGTCAATGGAGTTCAGCACGATTTCCCCCGCGCCGTCTCCCACGCCCCGGACCGCCCACTCCATGGCGTCGATGCCGGTGTCCTCCCGGCCCCCCTTGGCGAAGAGGCGGAACTGCCCGTCCACCCGCTTCACGTCCATGCTGAGGACCACGCACTGGTCCCCGTAGCGTTTCGCCGCCGCGGCGATGATGGAGGGGTCCGCAATGGCCCCGGAGTTGACGCTGACCTTGTCCGCGCCGCATTTCAGCACCCGGTCGAAGTCCTCCAGCGTCCGGATGCCGCCCCCCACCGTCAGGGGGATGAAGATCTCGGAGGCCACGCGGCGGAGGATGTCCGTGAACAGCCCCCGCCCCTCGGCGGAGGCGGTGATATCGTAAAACACCAGCTCGTCGGCCCCGGAGTCGTTGTAGAACCGGGCCAGCTCCACCGGGTCCGCCAGGTCCCGGAGCCCCTCGAAGTTGGTCCCCTTCACCACCCGGCCGTCCCGCACGTCCAGGCAGGGGATGATCCGTTTGGCTAACACGCCCCCACCTCCTCGACGACGGTCCGCAGATCCAGCCGCCCGTCGTACAGGGCCTTGCCCAGGATGGCGGCCCGGACCCCCATGCGCTCCAGCCGCCGCAGCTCCTCCAGAGTGCCGACGCCGCCGGAGGCGGTGACGTCCAGGCCCTCGATTTTCACCAGCTCCTCATAGAGCTCCAGGTTGGTCCCCTGCCCCGCGCCGTCCCGGCTGATGTCCGTGTAGATGACGGTCCGCACCCCCGCGTCCCGGAGGCGGCGGCAGAAGTCCACCCCCTTTTCCCGGGAAAGCTCCTTCCAGCCGTTGACGGCCACATACCCGTCCCGGGCGTCCACGCCCACGGCGATTTGATCCCCGTAGGTCCGGGCCATGCGGGCGGTGAAGGCAAAATCCTTCACGGCAATGGTGCCCAAAATGCAGCGGCCCACCCCCAGGTCCAGATACCGCCGGATGCGCTCCTCCGTGCGGACGCCGCCACCTACCTCAATAAAGAGCCCGCCCTGCTTCGCGATGGCGGCGATGCTGTCGAAGTTCGCCAGGGTCCCGTCACGGGCGCCGTCCAAATCCACCACATGGAGGTATTGGGCCCCGGCGGCAAGAAACGCCCGCGCCTGGGCGCAGGGGTCCGTGCCATAGACGGTCTCCCGGTCATAATCCCCCTGGCAGAGGCGGACCACCTGTCCGCCCCGGAGGTCAATGGCTGGAAAAATCTGCATGCTTCCGCTCCTTTCTCACGGGTGGACCTTGCAGGTCAGCTCCTCCGCGTCCAGGCGGAACACCTGGGTGTTTTCCAGGGCCGCTTCGCCGATATCCCACTGGTCCCTCCCGGTGACATGGGCCATAATGGCCAGGAGGCCCGCCCGTTTCTCCTCCGCCGCCTCCAGCACCGTCACCGGCCCGCCGCCCATGACGCACCGGAAGCGGGAGGTGGCGTCCTGCGCCCTCTCCCCCACGACCCACTCATGGCCCGTGTCCATCTCAAAGGCGGCCCAGCCGGTCCGGCGGATGAGGTCCATCTTCCGGCCCTCTTTGGCGCCGTGGAAGTAGAAGGCGTAACGCCCGTCTTGCTCCACAACGCCAAAGTCCAGGGGAACCACGTAGGCCCGTCCCCCATCGCACAGACCCAGGCGGCAGCAATCACAGGCCGTTATAATCTCCCGGATTTTGACTGGGTCCGTGACCTCCCGGTCCTTTCTTCTCATAGCGTCCCCCTCTCTCAAAGCTCCGCGAAGGCCCGCAGCAGCCGCAGTCCCGCGTCCCCGGACTTCTCCGGGTGGAACTGGGTTCCCCAGACGTTCCCCCGGCGGACCGCGCCGGTGATGGCCACGTTCCCATATTGGGACGTTCCCAGGGTGCTCTCCCGGCAGTTCCGGGCGTAGTAGCTGTGGACGTAGTAGACATATTCGCCGTCTCGGAAATACTTGAACAGCGGATCGTCCTGCACAATCTCCAGGCTGTTCCAGCCCATGTGAGGAATTTTCAGCTCCCTGTCCGCCAGGTCCTCCCCCAGAAAAACCACCTCGCCGGGGACCAGGCCCAAGCCGGGGTGCTCGCCGTACTCAAAGCTCCGGTCAAAGAGGAGCTGCATCCCCAGGCAGATGCCAAGCAGCGGCTTGCGCTCCGCCTCCTCCAGAAGTACCGGGACCAGCCCCGTCTCATCCAGCTTGGCCCGCGCGTCCCCAAAGGCCCCCACGCCGGGCAGGATAATCCGGTCCGCCGCCCGGAGGCGCTCCGCCTCGCCGGCGACCTCCGCCTCCAGACCCAGGGAGCGGAGGCTGGATTGCAGGGAGAACAGATTCCCCACGCCGTAGTCCACGATGGCGGTCATCACAGCACCCCTTTCGTGCTGGGAATCTCGTCCATGTGCCTGGGGTCCAGGGACACGGCCTGCTTCAGCGTCCGTCCCATGCCCTTGAAGACGGCCTCCAGGATGTGGTGGGTGTTCTCCCCCGCGACCTTCCGGATGTGAACAGAGCCGGGGCAGTTCCGCACGAAGCCCAGCCAGAACTCCTGGGCCAGCTCTGTATCGAAGTCCCCCACCTTGGCGGCGGGCAGGTCTGCCGCCCAGCCCAGGTAATCCCGGCCCGAGAGGTCACAGGCGCACAGGACCAGGGTCTCGTCCATGGGCAGCAGGAACTGTCCGTAGCGGACAATGCCCCGCTTGTCCCCCAAAGCCTCCTGAAACGCCTTGCCCAGGCAGATGCCGACGTCCTCCACGGAGTGGTGGTAATCCACCTGGGCGTCTCCGCGGCAGGTAACGGAAAGGTCGAAATCCCCGTGCCGGGCGAAGAGCTCCAGCATGTGGTCCAGGAAGCCGCAGCCGGTGGCGATGTCCGCCTTCCCGGCGCCGTCCAGGTTCAGGGAGAGCTTGATTTGGGTCTCCCGGGTGTCCCGTTGAATGCTCGCGGTACGCATGACGCTTCCCTCCTTATCCCTCGGCCAGCAGCCGGTCCACTTTCTCTATCAGCGCCTCCATCTGCTCCTTCGAGCCGATGGTGACGCGGACGAAATCCCGGATGCGGTCCTTGTCGAACCAGCGGACCAGAATGCCGCGCTCCTTCAAGCTCCGGTACAGCTCCCCGCCGGAAATGGGGCCCCTCCCGGCAAACAGGAAATTGGCTGAGGAGGGCAGAACGGTAAAGCCTCGGGCCTCCAGGGCCTCCGCGGCCCAGGCCCGGTTCTCCTGAACGCTGCGGCAGCAGGACCGGAAATAACCCTCGTCCTCCATGGCGGCGGCCCCCGCCAGCAGGGAAAGGCGGTTGACATTATAGGGGTTGAAGCTGTACTTCACCCGGTTCAGGTCCGCGATGAGCTCCGGAGAGCCCAGGGCAAAGCCCACCCGGCCTCCCGCCAGGGAGCGGCTCTTGGACATGGTCTGGGTCACCAGCAGGTTCTCGTACTCCCGGACCAGGGGAGCGCAGCTCTCCGCCCCGAAGTCCACATAGGCCTCGTCCACCACGACCACACGGTCCCGATCCTTTTCCAGCAGCCGCCGGATATCCGAAACGGGGACCGTCATGCCCGTGGGGGCGTTGGGATTGGCGATGACCACCGTGCCGGGGAAATCCAGGTAGTCCTCCACGTTCAGGGAGAAATCCTCCCGCAGGGGGACCCGCTGGGCCTCCAGGCCGAAGAGGGCCGCCTGGGCCTCATAAAAGCCGTAGGTAATATCGGCAAAAGCCGCGCCCTTCCCCTCGCCGCAGAAGGCCCGGAAGGCGAAGGCCAGGATCTCATCGGAGCCGTTGCCCGAAATCACGTTCTCCGGGGCCAGGCCGTACCGCTTGGCAACGGCGGCGTTCAGCGCCGCGCAGGTGGGGTCCGAGTAGAGATAGAGCTTTTCTATCTCCTCCCGGCTCAGGGCCTCCAGGACCTTGGGAGAGGGCGGGAAGGGGCTCTCGTTGGTGTTCAGCTTGATGTATTTCTGGTCTCGAGGCTGCTCGCCGGGGGTATAGGGGTCACAGCGCAGGGCCTCGGGGGACAAAAACCGGCTCATAAAACCACCGCTTTCATTCAGATTTTTTCCGGCTCTCCGCCGACCGGGCGTGGCCCTCCAGGCCCTCCCGCCGGGCGAAGTCCGCGATGCGGTCGGAACAGGCGCTCAGCGCCGCCCGGTCGTAGCAGAGGAAGCTGGACCGCTTCATAAAATCGTCCACCCCTAGGGGGCTGGAGAACCGGGCGGCACCGTTCGTCGGCAGGGTGTGGTTTGGCCCGGCGAAGTAGTCCCCCAGAGCCTCCGGCGTGGAGCGGCCCAGGAAGACGCTCCCGGCGTTTTTGATCCGAGGCAGCAGGGCGAAGGGATCGTCCACGCAGAGCTCCAGGTGCTCCGGGGCGATGCGGTTCACCGCCTCCACGGCCTTGTCCAGGCTGTCCGTGACGATGATTTTCCCGTTGTCCTCGATGGAGCGGCGGGCAATGTCCTTCCGGGGCAGGGTCTCCAGCTGGGCCTCTACCTGGGCTTGGACGGCCTCGGCCAATTCCCGGCTGTCCGTCACCAGCACGGCGGAGGACAGCACGTCGTGCTCCGCCTGGCTGAGGAGATCCGCCGCCGCCCACTGGGGATTCGTCTTCCCGTCCGCCAGGACCAAAATCTCGCTGGGCCCGGCAATCATGTCGATGGCCACCCGGCCGAAGACCTTCCGCTTGGCGGTGGCCACGAAAATGCCGCCGGGACCCACAATCTTGTCCACCTGGGGCACGGTCTCCGTGCCGTAGGCCAGGGCCGCCACCGCCTGGGCTCCGCCGATTTTGAAGACCTCCGTCACCTCCGCCAGCTCCGCCGCCATCAGGGCCTCGGGGCTGACGGATCCGTCCGGCCGGGGAGGCGTCACGATCACAATATCCTGTACCCCGGCAATCTGGGCGGGGATGGCGTTCATCAAAATGGTGGAGGGAAACGCCTCCGGGCTCCGGGGCACGCAGACGCCCACCCGCTCGATGGGCGTCCACCGCTGGCCCATGACGATCCCCGCCCGGTCCGTGAGAACGAAGTCATTGTGCCGCTGCCGCTCGTGGAAGTGCCGGATGTTCTCCGCCGCTTCCCTCAATGTCTCCATAAAATCAGGGTCCACGGCCCGCCGGGCGGCGTCAAACTCCTCCGCGCTCACCCACAGGTCCCGGAGCTCCGCGCCGTCGAAGCGGCGGGTATAGTCCCGGAGGGCGGCGTCGCCCCGCGCCCGGACTTCTTTGATCACCGCGTCCACGGCGGCGGACACGTCCTCCTCCGCCTGGATGTCCCGGTTCAGGAACTCCTCCGGGGAGAGGGCGTCAAAGTCCAGAATCCGCATCATGCTCCCGTCACCTCCGTCAGCTTTCCCAGCAGGGTCTCGATCTCCCGGCGCTTGAACTGGAAGGCGGCCCGGTTGGCCACAAAGCGGGCGGAGATGGGCATGAACTCCGCCAGCACTCTCAAATGATTCTCCCGCAGGGTGGTCCCGGTCTCCACGATGTCCACAATCACGTCGCTGAGGCCCAGAAGCGGGGCCAGCTCAATGGATCCGTTCAGCTTGATGATGTCGATGTCCCGGCCCTGGGCGGCGTAATAGGCTTTGGCAATGTTCACGAATTTCGTCGCCACCCGGAGGGTCCGGCCCGGGTCGTCGGTGAAGCCCTCCGGCCCCGCCACGCACATGCGGCACTTCCCCAGGCCCGTGTCCAGCAGCTCGTACACGTCCGCCCCGGACTCGGCCAGGATGTCCTTGCCCACGATGCCCACGTCCGCCGCGCCGTGCTCCACATAGATGGCCACGTCGCTGGGCTTCACCAGGAAATAGCGGATGCCCGCGGCAGGGTTCTCCACCACCAGCTTCCGGCTCTCATTGTAGTCCTCGGGACAGCCGTACCCCACGCCGGCCAGGAGATTATAGACCTTGTCCCCCAGGCGGCCCTTAGGCAGGGCGATGTTCAGCACGGTCTTCTCCCCCTCCGGGGGAACGGCCTCGCTCAGCCGGTCCAGCTCATCCAGGTACAGGGCGAAGCCCACCGCTTTGGCTCCGGGGCGGAACCGCTCCGCCAGGGGGTCGTACCGCCCGCCCTTGAGCACCGCCCGGGGCAGGCCCGCCACGTAGCCCTGAAGAACCAGGCCGTTGTAATACTCCATGTCGTTCACCAGGGAGAGGTCCAGCCGCAGACTCTGCCCCTGAGCCGCCAGGGCGGCGCACAGGGTCCTGAGCTCCGCCAGGGCCGCTCCCATTCCGGCGTTGAGGGCGATGGGCTCCGCCTGGGCCAGCACCGCCTCCCAGTCCCCCGCCAGGGCGTCCAGACGGCAGAGGGCGTCCGTGCCCTGCTTGGACAAGCCCGCCTCTTCCGCCGCCGCCCGCAGCTCGTGGAGATTCCGGTCCCGGATACAGCCCAGCAGCCGGGGCCGGGCGGCCTCCGGCGCGCCCACCGCGTCCAGCAGTCCCGCCACAAAGCCCATGTGGCTGGCCTCCAGCACGAAGTCCCGGCCCGTCAGGGCCAGGCTCTTCCCCGCCAGAAGCACCGCCTGGGCGGTGGTCTCGTCGTCCACCGCGCCGATGCACTCCAGGCCCATCTGGCTGATCTCCTGGAAGGTGTGGCTCTCCTGGCTGGGGCGGTAGACGTTCTCGGAGTAGTAAAACCGCCCGCAGCCCCCCTCCTCAAACTGGGCGTTCTTGGCGATGGAGAGGGTCACGTCCGGCTTCAACGCCAGCAGCCGCCCGTCCAGGTCCGTGAAGGTAATCACCTGGTCGCTGGTTAAAAACCGGCGGTTCTGCTGATAGAGGCCGTACTCCTCAAAGCGGCCCATGCGGTACTGCCGGAAGCCCGCCTCCTCATAGAGCAGACGGAGCCGGAGGGACAGCCGCTCCTGAGGCCGCAGAATCTTCAAATCCAATTCCATGGGGTTCCTCCTTGTGGGGCTCTGCCCCATTGATGGACTATAGTATACTCCGATTTTTTAGCATAGTAAAGCGCTAATTCGGTAGTTTAATAAAATCTCTGATTTTCACAAATATAGCCTGCTTCCCCTTGAAGTTCTCATACCATTTTTTCAGGCTTTACCGTCTCGTCGAACGCCTCCGCCGTCAGAAGGCCCAGGGAGAGGACGGCCTCCTTCAGGGTCGTGCCGTCGTGGAGGGCCTTTTTCGCGCACTCCGCCGCCTTCTCATAGCCGATCTTCGGCGTCAGGCAGGTCACCAGCATCAGGGAGTTGTTCAGATTCTCCTCCATCCTTTCCACGTTGGGGACAATGCCCTCCACACAGTGGGTCCGGAAGGACTCCATGGCGTCCGCCAGCAGCCGGGCGGAGAGCTGGAAGTTATAGGCCGAGACGGGCAGGAAGACGTTCAGCTGGAAGTTTCCCTGGCTGGCGGCGAAGCCGATGGCGGCGTCGTTCCCCATCACCTGCACCGCAACCATGGTGACCGCCTCGCACTGGGTGGGGTTCACCTTTCCCGGCATGATGGAGCTGCCCGGCTCGTTCTCCGGGATGCGGAGCTCCCCCATGCCGCAGCGGGGGCCGCTGGCCTGCCAGCGGATGTCGTTGGCAACCTTCATCAAATTCGCCGCCAGGGCTTTTAAGGCCCCGTGGGCAAACACCAGGGCGTCCTTGCTGGTGAGAGCGTGGAATTTATTCGGGTCCGGCCGGAAACTGAGGCCCGTCAAAGCCCGGAGTTCCTTGCAGACCATCTCGTCGTAGCCCTTGGGCGCGTTGAGCCCGGTGCCCACGGCGGTGCCGCCGATGGCCAGGCGGCAGAGCTCCTCCAGGGCCGCCCGGAGCATCCGGCAGGGGGCCTCCACCAGCTCCCGCCAGCCGGAGACCTCCTGGGCAAAGCGCAGGGGCGTGGCGTCCTGCAAATGGGTCCGGCCGATGCGGATGAGGTCCGGATAGGCCGTCTCCAGCTTGGCGAAGGCCCCCGCCAGCCGCTCCGCCGCCGGGAGGACCAGGTTCGCCACCGACAGTGCCGCCGCAATGTGGAGGGCGGAGGGGTAGGTGTCGTTGGAGGACTGGGAGGCGTTCACGTGGTCGTTGGGGTGGAGGGACACGCCCCGGTCCGCCGCCAGGTGGGCAATCACTTCGTTGATGTTCATATTGGTCTGGGTGCCGCTTCCCGTCTGCCAGACCACCAGGGGGAATTCTTCGTCCCATTTCCCTGCCCGGATCTCCTCACAGGCGGCGGCGATGGCTTCCGCCTGTTCCGCCGTCAGCTTCCCCGCGGCGGCGTTGGCTTTGGCGCAGGCTTCCTTTAAGTAGGCGAAGGCGTTGATGATTTCCTTCGGCTGGCGCTGGCCGCCGATCTTGAAATTCTCCAGGCTCCGCTGGGTCTGGGCGCCCCAATGGCGGTCCTCCGGGACGGCAATCTCCCCCATGGTGTCGTGCTCGATGCGGGTGGCAGTTTTCATGTGGCTTCCCCTTTTCGTTTTTTATGGCGTTTATTATAACCGCAGAGGCGGCCAAAAGCAAGCCCGCCGGAGGCGCTTTTCAGTACCCTCCGGCGGGCTTTCCTTTACTGGGTCAGCAGGACCAGGTTCCGGTCCGTGATGAAGTTGGGCACGCTGCAGACCACGGCGGCGGCGTCCAGGCCGTTCTCCTCCGCGTATTTGGCGGCGGAGTAGCGGTAATACCGGGGGTCCAGCAGGTGGACCTCCTCAAAATGCAGGGCCAGAAAGGGAGCCATGGAATCCGCGTAGGAGTCCCGGATCAGCAGCAGCTTTCCCGTCCCCTCAGAGTTTTTGATGACGCAGAGGGGCTGGTTGCCGCCCAGGAAGGCGGAGTACTTGTCCTTCTCCCCCAGCTTGCCGGAGTCGTAGAGGGACGAGGCTTCCTCCCTGCCGGAGCGCCAGCTGGACACCTCGAAGCGGTCCTCCACCCAGAACTCGATACTGTCCGGCTCCAGCCAGTGGATGCCGGACTGCGAATAAAGCGTCCCCTGGAAGCCGTTGGAGACCGGGGGGAAGGACCGCCGTTCATAGTCCTCCCGCTCCAGGACCTCCTCCCCACGGCCCAGGGCCTCCATCAGGGCGGTATAGCCGTAGTAGGCCCCCAGGGTGGTCCAGTGGTGGTCTGTGCGGTAGTAAATGTCCTCCCCGGCATGGGCGGTCAGCGGGGTCAGGAAGTCCACCGGCTCCACGCCCTCCAGCTCCACGGCCCGAGTGATGAAGGCCGCCTGGTCCCAGCTCTCCGCCCCCTTGGGCAGGCGGTCCCGGTGGATTTCCGCCGCCGAGGGAATGAGGCCCAGGTACACCGGAATCTCCGTCCGCTCCGCCAGACGGGAGACGTAGCTCAAATTCTTCTCCTCCAGGCCGTCCCTGGGGGGCTCTACTTTTGAAATCAGCGCGTCGCCGCAGAGGTAGACCCCGTTGAACTCCCGCTTGCCCAGGAGCTGCTCCGTCCTGGCCTTGAGTCCCGTCCACTGGTCCCGGAGGGGAAACTGGTCCGCAAAGTACTCCTCTACGCCCTCGGTAAAGCCGCCGTCCTTCAAAGCCTCCCAGGAGAATTCCGGGAACCGGGCCAGAGTCCGGTTCTCCACATCGGAGCGCTCCCGGTCCGGCAGGAGGACGTGCCACGCCAGCAGTCCCCCCAGGAAGAGGCAGAAAAACGCCGACAGGAAGCGGCCGTATCTTGTTGTCATGCTGCCGCCTCCTTAAAACCGGAAATACAGGAAGGGGTTGTAGCTGCCGTCCACCAGGTAGGCGGTGGAGAGAACCAGCCCCAGGGCCATCAGCACCGGGGTCAGCGCTTTCCGGCCCTTCTCCGGGATCTTCTTCCACAGGTCCGCCGCCAGGGTAGTGGACCCCAGGGCCAGCAGGAGCAGGACCACGGCCCAGCTCCGCAAACGGTAGCCGTCCGGGGCGGACCACAGCGGCCCGCCGCCGAAGCAAACGGCCAGATACCGCCCGCAGACCCCCAGGTCCTCCATGGCGAAGATTCCCCAGCCCACGAAGACCACCAGCAGCGTGTAAGCCCGCTTCATCCACACCGGCGTCCGGGCCAGGAGCCCCTTGAACACGAACCGCTCCAGAATCAGCCACAGGGCGAAGTACAAGCCCCATAGGATGAAATTCCAGCTGGCCCCGTGCCAGAAGCCGGTGCAGAACCAGACGATAAGCAGGTTGCGCAGGGTCTTGACGCTTCCCGCCCGGCTGCCTCCCAGGGGGAAGTACAGGTATTCCCGGAACCAGGAGGTCAGGGACATGTGCCACCGCCGCCAAAACTCTCCCACGGAGGTGGAGAGGTAAGGGTGGTCGAAGTTCTCGTCGAACCGGAAGCCCAGGATGCGCCCCAGGCCGATGGCCATGTCGGAGTAACCGGAGAAGTCGAAGTAAATCTGGAAGCCGAAGGCCAGGAGCCCCGTCCAGCCCCCGGTCACCGTCAGCGCCTCGGCGCTCTGGGAGGCCAGGCAGCTCTCCCACAGGGCCCCGGCGGCGTTGGCCAGAAGCACCTTTTTGGCAAGGCCCACGGTAAACCGGCAGGCCCCCTCCGCGAAATCCACCGACGTGACGGTCCGCTGAACCAGCTCCGCCGCCACGGTCTTGTACTTCACAATGGGCCCGGCGATGAGCTGGGGGAACAGGGTTACATAGGCCCCGAAGTCGACGATGTTCCGCTGGACCGGCGCGTCCCGGCGGTAAACGTCGATGGTGTAGCTCATGGTCTGGAAGGTGAAGAAGGAGATTCCAAGAGGCAGGGGCAGCCCCAGCTGGGGGAGGTCCACCCCCGGAAGCAGGGACAGATTCGCCGCCAGGAAGTCCCAGTACTTGAAAAAGCCCAGAAGCAGCAGGTTGAACACCACCGACTGCCCCACGAACCACCGGGCCAGCCGGTCCCGCTCCCGGAACCGCTCCACCAGGAGGCCGTGGCTGTAGTCGATGAAAATGGAGAGGAACATGACCCCCACATACACCGGCTCGCCCCAGCCGTAGAAAAAGAGGCTGACGAGGAGCAGCACAAAATTACGCCGCCGAAGCGGCGTAAGAAAGTAGAGCGCCAGGGTCAGCGGCAGGTAGCCGAACAGGAATGTCAGACTGCTGAAAACCATGGAATCCCCCTCACCGGAATTGGGCGCTGAACTGTTCCTCCAGCTCCTCCTGATGGGCCCCGGAGGCAATCAGGGCAGCGTAGGCCCCCTCTTGCAGAACCTTGGCGCTCTTCCAGGACTCCAGAGTTTCGGGGTACCACGCGCCCCCCTCCACCTGGCTGTCAATCCGGGCCTGGAGGATTTCCGCGGCCTTCTCCCCATCCTCCTCCGTCTCCCCCTGGAACAGGACGATCTCGTTTACGTCGGAGCTCATGGCGGGCACCTGAACGATGAGCTGCTTCCCGGAGAGACCGGAGAGGCCGGGGTAGTATTCCTCCAGCAGGCCCCCGTCCACGCTGGTCATATAGCCCTCCTCCCAGCCGCAGGACTCCTCCATGGCGGCATACAGGCTGCTTAGGGACACCTCCGCCGCGCCCGCCTCCCCGCCGTCCTTTCCTCCGCCACAGCCGGAGGCCAGCAGCAGCAAAGCCGCCAAAATCCATACCGCTCTCTTTTTCAAAGGAATCTCCTCCCGCCGTCCCGGCCCTGCCGGGAAAATTTTCTTTCTGTGTTCCTTGTTTTTATACAGGATTCGCGCTATAATTTCAACATCAAATCTGTAACATTCCGTAACAGTTCTCTGCTCCGGTTGTTACTTTCTGGAGGTCGACCATGTACAGTTTCCGCAACGACTACAGCGAGGGGGCCCACCCCAAGGTATTGAAGGCCCTCAC
>VSMY01000041.1 GCA_009773995.1 Oscillibacter sp.
CCCTTCACCGGAAGAGCGAATCCGCCCGCCGGGCCAATCAGATTATCCGCGGGCGGACGCTGCTGATGATGCTGGTGCTGGGCGTGGGTACTTTTTTGCTGCTGTTCTGGAAGCTCTACGATCTCCAGATCAACCGCCATGACGAGATGCAGGCCAGGGCCGTGACCCAGCAGACCCGGGAGACCAAAATCAACGCCTCCAGGGGAACCATCTACGATAAAAACCACAACATTCTGGCCAGCTCCACCACGGCGGAGATGGTGATTATCGACCCCCTGCGAATTGACCAGTTCGTTGCAAAGCAGGAGAAAGAGCAGGAGGAGGCCGCGGCCAGGGCCCTGGAAAAGGGAGAGACCTACGTCCGGCAGCCCATCCTCGACCAGAGCTACATCGCCCGCGGGCTGAGCCGCATCCTGGATATGGATCAGGCGTCCATCGAGAAGCGGATGGAGCGGACGAATTCCGAGTATGAGATCCTCCGCCGGAAGGTGGAGAAGGAGCCGGCCGACGAGATCCGGAGATTCATAAACGGCGAAATCGACGAGGAGGGGAACGAGATCCCCGAGGACCGGCGGCGCAGCCTCACCGGCGTGCACCTGAATCCGGACTCCAAGCGCTATTATCCCTACAACGCCATGGCGGCCAACGTCCTGGGCTTCGTCGACGTCGACAGCGAGGGAGCCGTGGGCCTGGAGGTCAAATACAACGAGGATCTCTCCGGCACCGCCGGAAGGACCATTTCCGCCAAGAACAACAAGGGCCAGCCCCTGCTGTTCCAGTACGAGCAGTACTTCGACGCGGAGAACGGCAGCGACCTGGTGCTGACCTTGGACATCAACGTCCAGATCGCCCTGGAAAAGGGCATGGAGTCCATGCTGAGCAAATTCGACGCCGCCAAGGGCGGCACGGGCATTGTCATGGAGGTGAAAACCGGAGCCATCCGGGGCATGGCCTCCTATCCCAACTACGACTCCAACCAGTCCGGCGTCCTCTACGACGAGAAGCTGAAGAGCCAGCTGGAAAAGCAGCTGGCGGATATCGAAGAGAACCGGGCTCAATACGAGGCCCAGGACGCCGCGAAAGCCGCCGCGAGGGAGGAAGCCGGCGTGGAAGAGCCGGAGGAGGAGGTCAGCTCCTATGAGGCGGCGGTGACCAAGGCCAAGACCGACACCCTCCACAGCCAGTGGCGGAACAAATGCATCGATTCCACCTACGAGCCCGGCTCCACCTTTAAGCCCATCACCCTGGCGGCGGCGCTGGAGGAGGGGGTCATCAGCATGAACTCTACCTTTGAGTGCTCCGGCTCCGTTATGGTCAAGGGCTGGGATAAGCCCTTCTACTGCTCCCGGCAGACGGGCCACGGCCACCAGATTTTGAAGGAGGCGGTGGGAAACTCCTGCAACCCGGCCTTCATCAAGATCGGCCAGACCCTGGGCACCACCAAGTTCTATGAATACCTCAAGTCCTTCGGCCTGATGGAAAAGACCGGCGTGGACATGATTGGCGAGGCCCAGGGGATTTTCGCGGACGAGAAGGACTTCAGCTCCAACATCGTCTCCCTGTCCTCCTACGCCTTCGGCCAGACCTTCAACGTCACGCCCCTGGAACTCATCCGGGCCCAGGCCGCCTGCATCAACGGGGGCTACCTCTACGAGCCCTATGTGGTGGAGCAGGTGCTGGACGGGGAGGGCAACGTCCTCCAACAGCACGAGACGAAATGCATCCGCCAGGTTATCAGCGAGGAGACCTCCGCCAAGGTCCGGGAGTGCCTGGAGTACGTGGTGGCGGAGGGCACCGGGAAAAACGGCCAGGTGAACGGCTACCGCATCGGAGGCAAAACCGGAACCGCCGACAAAACCGGAACCAAAACCGCCGCCAACCCCAAGGGCGACATCGTGGTATCCTTCATGTGCTTCGCCCCGGCGGACGACCCGCAGTACATCATGCTGCTGACTATGGACACCCCCAGCCGTACCACGGGGACCTATCCCTCCGGCGGCCAGATGGTGGCCCCCACGGCCAGCCAGATTATGAGCGAGATTCTGCCCGTCCTGGGCGTGGAACCGGACTACACCGCCGACCAGCTGGCGGGGGCCGACGCCGCCGTGCCCCATGTGGTGGGCCAGGACATGGAGACCGCCCGGGCCCGTCTGGAAAACGCGGGCTTCACCTTCCGCACCGTGGGCAGCGGGGCGGAGGTCACCGCCCAGACCCCCGAGGGGGGCGCCATCGTACCGAATAACGCCTCCATCGTGCTGTACCTGGGCGAGGAAAAGAACGACGCCCTCCGGGCCGTGCCCAATGTTTTGGGGATGACCGCCGCCGAGGCGAATCAGGCGCTGACAAACGCGGGCTTCATTATGCGGGTGACGGGAGCGACCAGCACGGAGTCCGGCAACGTCAAGGCAATCTCCCAGGACCGGGAGGAGGGAACCGAGCTGTCCCCCGGCAGCGTCGTGACGGTGCGCTTCGGTGACAATTCCGTAAGAGACTGAGAGCAGGTTTTGCCGGATTTTCGGCAGGATGTGCTGTATACAATGCGTTTTATTCGGGTTATAATCATCCAGGACGTATTCAACTGGATGGAGGTTTGACAAGTATGAAGCTGAAAGAATTGCTGGAGGGTCTGGAAATCCTGTCCGCCGCCGTGGACTTGGAGACGGAGATCGCTCAAGTCCAATATGACTCCCGCCGGGTGGGGGCCGGGGACCTGTTTGCGGCTCTCTGCGGCTACGCGGCGGACGGCCACCGGTTCATTCCTCAGGCCCTGGCTTCCGGGGCGGCGGCGGTGCTGTGCCAGGTTCCGCCGGAGGGGGAGGGCGTCCCCTACGTTCAGGTGGCGGATTCCCGCCGGGCCCTGGCGGTGATGGGGGCCAACTTCTATGGCCATCCGGCGGAAGCCATGACCATGGTGGGCGTCACCGGCACCAACGGAAAGACTACCAGCACGTATCTTCTCAAGGCCGTTCTGGAGGCTCGGGGAGAGAAGGTGGGCCTGATCGGCACCAACCAGAATATGATCGGGGAGGAGGTCCTGCCCACGGAGCGGACCACCCCCGAGTCCTTTGAGCTCCAGAAGCTCTTTGCCCAAATGCGGGACGCGGGCTGCACTTCCGTGGTGATGGAGGTTTCCTCCCACGCCCTGTATCTGGACCGGGTATATGGAGTTCCGTATCAGGTGGGCGTCTTCACGAACCTGACCCAGGACCACCTGGATTTTCACAAGACCATGGAGGACTACTGCGACACCAAGGCCCTCCTGTTTCGCTGCTGCGAAACCGGCGTGGTCAACGCCGCGGACCCCTGGACGCCCCGTCTGCTGGAACACGCCGGCTGCAAGCTGCTTTCCTTTTCCAGCTCCGGCACGGCGGACCTCCGGGCGGAAAACATCGTCTTGGCGGCGGATCACGTGGCGTTTGCCGCCGTATACAAGGGGGAGCGGGCTTCCGTCCGGGTGAATATCCCTGGGCACTTTATGGTTGACAACGCCTTGGGCGTGCTGGGGGCGGCCCTGGCCCTGGGGATTCCCCTGGAGGAGAGCGCCGCCGTCCTGGCCCAGGTGCCCCACGTGAAGGGCCGGGTGGAGGTGGTTCCCACGGCCGGAAAGGACTATACCGTCCTCATTGACTACGCCCACAGCCCGGACAGCCTGGTGAACGTGCTGAGCACCGTGAAAGGCTTCGCCAAGGGCCGGACCGTGGCCCTCTTCGGCTGCGGCGGGGACCGGGATAAGGCCAAGCGGCCCAAGATGGGCCGGGCCGCGGCGGAGAATGCGGACTTCCTGGTGGTTACCACCGACAACCCCCGGACGGAGCGCCCGGCGGACATCATCGCCGACATCCTGCCGGGGCTGGCGGGGACCGGGACGCCCTATGAGGTCATCGAGGACCGGGTGGAGGCCATTCACTGGGCCCTGGACCATGCCCGGCCGGGGGACGTGATTGTTCTTTGCGGCAAGGGCCACGAGACCTACCAGGAGGTAGGGCATGAGAAGCGCCATATGGACGAACGGGAGATCGTCGCGGACTATCTGCGCAAGTGAAAAAGCCGCCCGGCGGGACCGGGCGGGGGAGAGGGAAAACTATGAATGTTACGCTGCTGCTGGCCGGGCTGGTGGGCTTCCTGCTCACCCTGGTCCTGGGAAAATTCGTCATCGCGGAGCTGCGGAAGCTGAAGGCGGGGCAGGAGATCCGGAAGGAAGGCCCCTCCTGGCACGCCGGGAAGGCGGGCACGCCCACCATGGGCGGCATCATGTTCATCATCGGCTCCGGCGTGGTGGCCTTCCTCATGGGCTGGGAGGCGATGCTGCGGGGGGAGTTTGCGCACCTGTACGTGTACCTCTTTGCCCTGATTTTCGGCCTCATCGGCTTTGTGGACGACTATCGGAAGGTCCGCCAGCACCAGAACGAGGGCCTGACGGCCAAGCAGAAGTTTATCCTCCAGCTGGCGGCGGCGGTGCTGTTCCTCAGCCTGATGCGCTATGAGGGCCTGCTGACCAACGCGCTGTACGTCCCCTTCCTGAATATTACCCTGGAGATCAACTGGATTTTGTATCTGGTCTTCGCCGCCTTCGTCATCGTGGGCTGCGTCAATGCGGTCAATCTCACCGACGGCATCGACGGCCAGTCCTCCAGCGTCACCTTTGTGGTGATGGTGTTTTTCACGGCCGCCGCGGCCAAGTGGGGACTGATGCCCCTGGCGCTGTTCCCCGCCGCTCTGGCGGGAGGGCTGGCGGCCTTCTTCTGCTACAACCACCACCCGGCCAAGGTTTTCATGGGGGACACCGGGAGCCTCTTCATGGGCGGCGCGGTAGCGGCCCTGGCCTTCGCCATGGATATGCCCCTGATTTTGATTTTGGTGGGCATTATCTATATTTTGGAAACCCTGTCCGACATCATCCAGGTGGCCTATTTCAAGGCCACCCACGGCAAACGCTTTTTTAAGATGGCCCCCCTGCACCACCACCTGGAGCTCTCCGGGTGGAGCGAGGCGAAGCTGGTGACGGTGTTCTCCGGCGTGACCATCCTGTTCTGCGTCCTGGCCTGGTTCGGCATCCAGGGACGCTATTGAGTCTGAAACGTTCAGGGAAGGAGGGAGTATATGGCGGCACGCGGCAGTTCAGCGGCCCGGCGGGAGCCCCAGAGGCGGCCGGAGCCTCAGCGCAGGCCTGCCCAGCAGAGGCGGAAGCCCGTTCAGAGCCAGCAGCGCCGCCCGGCGCAGGTCCGGCAGAGCGTGGTGATTCCCTTCCCCATGCCGGAGCGGCAGCCGGTAAAGCGTCCCCGCCGCCGTCCCCTGAGCCGGGAGGAGGCCCAGCGCCGCCAGGAGCTCCGCCTCCGCCGGCAGGCGCTGGAGGAGGAGGGCAAGGAGCTGGCCAGGGGGCCCATCGACCTGCCCTTCTGCCTGCTGGTCCTGCTGCTCATGGCCATCGGCCTTGTTATGCTGCTGTCCGCCAGTTTCCCCTCCGCCTATTACAACACCAAGAACAACGACCCCACTTATTGGTTTGTCCGGCAGGCCATTTTCGCCGTCATGGGCGTGGCTGGCATGCTGTTTATCGGCAAGATTAACTACCGGCGTTTCCGGGGCGTGGCGAAAACCCTGCTGTACGTGTCCATCTTCCTCCTGGTTTTCGTGGCGATTCCCGGAAACCCCTTCGCCGTCACGGTAAAGGGCGCCACCCGCTGGATTGGCGTGGGCGAGCTCTTCAGCTTCCAGCCCTCGGAGATTGCCAAAATGGCCATCGTCATCTACTTCTCCGACAGCATCTCGAAGAAGAAGGACCTCATGCGCTCCTTCCGCTACGGCATCCTGCCCTACGCCGCCCTGCTGCTGGTGACGGCGGGCCTGGTGGCCATCGAGCCCCACCTCTCCGGCGCGATTTTGATTCTGGGCGTGGGCGCGGCGCTGATGCTGGTGGGCGGCATCAACTGGGCCTGGGTGTTCGGCGCCATGGGCGCGGCCGCGGGGATGCTGTATTTCGCCCTGTTCGTGGTGGGCTACAACACCTCCCGCATCCAGTACTGGCTGAACCCCTGGGCGGACATGCGGGATAAGGGCTACCAGCTCTCCCAGAGCCTCATCACCATCGGATCCGGCGGTCTTCTGGGCGTGGGCCTGGGGAAGAGCCGCCAGAAGTTCCTGTTTCTCCCGGAGGAGCATAACGACTTCATTTTCGCCATCATCTGCGAGGAGCTGGGCCTCATTGGAGCCAGCGTCATCATGATCCTTTTCGCGGCCCTGATTCTCCGGGGCTACTGGATTGCCCTCCACGCCCGGGACCGCTTCGGGAGCCTGCTGGTCATCGGCGTCACCACGCTGATTGCCATGCAGACCTTCCTGAACATCGGCGTGGTGACGGGCCTGCTGCCAACCACCGGCATTTCCCTGCCCTTCTTCAGCTACGGGGGTACGGCGTTGTCCATTCAGCTGGCGGAGATGGGAGTGGTCTTATCCGTATCGAGGCAGATGAAACCCACGAAGGCCGGATAGAGGAGGCGTTTTCGATGCCAAGACCATTGCAGCGGGTCATCTTCACCTGCGGCGGCACGGCGGGGCACGTGAATCCCGCCATCGCCCTGGCCCAGCTGACCCTGGAGAAGAACCCCCAGGCGCAGATTTTATTTGTGGGCGCGGAGCGGGGCCTGGAAAAGGATTTGGTGCCCAAGGCGGGCTACGCGTTCAAGACCGTCCACATCTCCAGCTTCCACCGCTCCTTCCAGCCCGCGGAGATCAAGCACAACCTCATCTCCGTGGGCAACCTCATCCGGGCCCCTGGAGAGGCCCGGGCCATCCTCCGGGCCTTCAAGCCGGATGCGGTGGTGGGCACCGGGGGCTACGCCAGCTATCCGCTGGTAAAGGCCGCCGCCAAGGCGGGGATTCCCACGGCGGTCCACGAGTCCAACGCCGTGCCGGGCCTTACCACCCAGATGCTGGAAACTTACGCGGACCGCATCATGGTGGGCTTCGAGTCCTGCCGAAAGCACTACCGCCGCCCCGAGAAGGTGGTGGTCACCGGCACGCCGGTGCGCCACGACTTCTTTTCGATGACGAAGCCGGAGGCCAAGAGGGTTCTGGGCATGGACGACGGGCGGCCTCTGATCGTCTCCTTCTGGGGGTCTCTGGGAGCCTCGGGCATGAACCGCCAAATGGCGGATTTTCTGGCACTGGAGGCGGCGAAGCAGCCTTTTTACCACATCCACGGCGCGGGAAAACAGGGCTGTCCCTTGATGCTGGAGGCCCTGCGGGAAAAAGGCGTGGACCTGGGGGCGTGCCCGGCCCTGCAATTGCGGGAATACATTTACGACATGGCCCCCGTCATGCGGGCGGCGGACCTGGTCATCTGCCGGGCCGGGGCCTCCACCATCAGCGAGCTGACGGCCCTGGGGACCCCGGCGCTGATGGTCCCGTCCCCCTACGTCACCAACAACCACCAGGAGAAGAACGCCCGCGCCCTAGAGGAGGCCGGAGGCGCGGCGGTGCTGCTGGAGCCGGAGTGCTCCGGCCAGGCCCTGTTCCAGGCGGCCTGCGGCATTCTCCACGATGAGGACCGTCTCCGGGCCATGGAGGGGGCCATGGCCTCCCTGGGCATCCGGGACGCCGCGGAACGCATTTATCAGACGGTGCTGGATATCCGAAAGTAACAACACCCCCCGTTTGCCCATAGGATGGAGCGTTAGACCATTCTTGGAGCGGAGGGACGGACATGAGCCATTTAGTCATAAGAGGCGGCAGCCGCCTGCGGGGCGAGGCCGGGATACAGGGGGCGAAGAACAGCGTCCTGCCCATCCTGGCGGCCACGCTGCTGACGGCGGACCAGGTGGAGCTGCGGGGCTGTCCCCGCCTGAGGGACGTGGACGCCTCCATCCGCATTCTGGAGGGCCTGGGCTGCACGGCCCGCTGGGAGGAGAAAAATGTTCTGACCGTGGACGCCCGGGGCCTCAGCGGCTGGACGGTTTCCGAGGCGCTGATGCGGGAGATGCGGTCTTCCGCCATGTTCCTGGGGGCCATCCTGGCCCGGTGCGGACAGGCGGAGCTGAGCTATCCCGGCGGCTGTGAGCTGGGCCCCCGGCCCATCGACCTGCATCTCTCCGGTCTCCGGGACCTGGGGGCGGAAATCGACGACGCCGGCGGCGTCCTGCACTGCAAAGCCCCCCGGCTTCAGGGACGGGAGATTGTGCTGAGCCTCCCCTCCGTGGGAGCCACGGAAAACCTGATGCTGGCGGCCTGCGGCGCCTGCGGCGTCACCACCATCGCCAATGCCGCCCGGGAACCGGAGATCGTGGACCTCCAAAATTTCCTAACGGCCTGCGGGGCCAGGGTCTCCGGAGCGGGAACCTCCACGGTGTCCGTGGAGGGCGGGCGGCCCCTTCATGGCTGTACTTACGCCGTTATGCCGGACCGGATTGCGGCGGCTACTTATCTGTGCGCGGCGGCCTCCGCCGGGGGAGAGGTCTTTCTGCGCGGAGCGCGGGAGGAGCATTTGTCCACCGTCACCGCCGTGCTGCGGGAGGCGGGCTGCTCCATCCTCTCCGACGAGGAGGGCATCGCCTGTGTCTGCCGGGAGCGCCTGGCGGCGGTGCGCCCGGTGCGGACGGCGCCTTATCCCGGCTTTCCCACCGACGCCCAGGCCATTTTGATGGCCGCTCTGCTGCGGTGCCGGGGGGCGGCGGTGTTCGAGGAGAACATGTTCGCCAGCCGCTACCGCCACGTCGACGAGCTGGCCCGCATGGGAGCCGATATCCGGGTGTCCGGCCGGACGGCGGTGGTGACGGGGGTGGAGCGTCTCCACGGCGCGCCGGTGCGGTGCACGGACCTCCGGGGCGGGGCGGCGCTGTGCGTGGCGGCCCTGGCGGCGGAGGGGGAGACGGAAATCTCCGAGACCGGCCATATTGCACGGGGCTACGAGGACCTGGTCAGGGACCTGGAATGCCTGGGGGCGGAGATCTCCCGGACCGGGGATTGAAAAAGAAAAGACGCGGGGGCCGCGGAGGCGGTCCCCCTTGCGATAGAACTGGAGCGGAGGCCATGGCGAGACGGAAGCATACAAAGCGGCGAAGAGGACGGGGAAGTTTCGGCTTCCTCTATAAGCTGCTGTCCGTCCTGGTGATTTGTACGGCGATTATCGCCGCCATGACCCTGTTTTTCCGGGTGGACAACATCGTCGTCACGGGGCAGAAGCGCTACACGGCGGAGGAGATTCAAGGGGCCTCCGGCGTGGAGCTGGGGTCCAACATGTACCTTTTGAACAAGTATGACGTAGTTCGGGCCATCACCAGGGAACTGCCCTATATCGAGGACATCCGGGTGAACCGGAAGCTGCCGGACACCCTGCTCATTGAGGTGCGGGAGAGCGGGCGGCCCTTCGCCCTGGTCCAGGACGGCAGCGCCTGGCTGATCAGCGCCGGGGGCAAGATTGTGGAGCAGCTTCCGGAGGGGGAGGCGGGACAGTACGGGATCATCTCCGGCTGTGAGCTGCTGGCCCCCTCGGTGGGGACTTCCCTGGCCCTGGCCACGGAGTACGCCTCCCAGCAGGCCAGCCTTCTGGCCCTGCTGGAGGCTTTGGACAACGCGGGACTGACGGAAAATGTGGACGGCATCCGGCTGGACGAGCTCAGCTACCTGAAAATGGACTACGTCGGCCGCTTCACCGTGCGGATGGCTTACGGCGCGGACTATGAGTGGGAGCTGAAAAAGCTGACGGCCACCCTGGCGGATGAGAAAATCCAGAGCAACATGACCGGCACCATCGATCTGAGGCTGGAGAGCGACCGGGTGTTCCTCATACCCGGCGAGCGGTAGGACTGGAGTTTGCGTCAGGTTTTTTTGAGAATTTGCGTCGAAAGCGAAACAGGCACTTGACCGGAGGGAAAAAGTGGCTTACAATAGGAAAATGAATAGAGTTTCACGGCCTCAAGTCAGGAGACGGTGAATCGCAGCCCCCCGCCGGGGCGGCTGCACAAATGATAGCAGGAGGCAGCACTATGGCATTTGGTTTGGAAAGCAGTCCCGATACCGTTGTCAACATTAAAGTGATCGGAGTCGGCGGCGCTGGAAATAATGTGGTAAACCGCATGGTCAGCTCCGGGACCAAGGGCGTGGACTTTGTGGCGGTGAACACGGACAAGCAGGCGCTGAACGTCTCCAGCGCCGCCTATAAAATTCAAATCGGCGAGAAGCTGACCCACGGGCAGGGCGCGGGCTCCGACCCGGAGGTGGGCCGCAAGTCCGCCGAGGAGAGCCGGAACCAAATTGCCAAGGCCCTGGAAGAGACGGATATGGTCTTCATCACCGCCGGCATGGGCGGCGGCACCGGCACCGGCGCGGCCCCCATCGTGGCGGAGCTGGCCAAGGAGATGGACATTCTCACCGTGGGCGTGGTGACCAAGCCCTTCGGCTTCGAGGGGCGCCGCCGGATGCAGCAGGCCGAGGGGGGCATCGAGGAGCTTCGGACCAAGGTGGACTCCCTGGTCATCATCCCCAACGAGCGGCTCAAGCACGCCACGGATCAGAAAATTACCTTTGCCAACGCTTTCGAGATCGCCGACGACGTGCTCCGCCAGGCGGTGCAGTCCATTTCCGATCTGATCCGGGATACGGGCTACATCAACCTGGACTTTGCCGACGTCACCGCCATCATGAAGGACGCGGGCCTCGCCCACATGGGCGTGGGCCGGGCGGCCGGAAAGGGCAAGGCCGAGGAGGCCGCCAAGCTGGCCGTCTCCAGCCCGCTGCTGGAGACCAGCATCAACGGCGCGCGGGGCATCCTCATCAACGTGGCCGGTTCTCCGGACATCGGCCTGGAGGAAATCGAGCAGGCCGCCGGGCTGGTCCAGGCCGCCGTCCACCCCGACGCGAACACGATTTTCGGCGCCACCTTCGACGAGACCCTGGACGACGAAATCCGGGTCACCGTCATCGCCACGGGCTTTGACAAGGCTCCGGGACAGCTCCCCAATAAGATGACGGAAGAGGCCGAGAAGTCCGGGGAAGAGGCCCCGGCGGGTCCCGAGCCCCTGGGCGAGGAGGATGTGCCCAAGCCGGAGGTTCCCGAGGACGATCCCTTCGAGGATATTTTCAAAATTTTCAACAAGCGGGATTAACGCGGTTTTCAGAAAAAATTGGAAGGCCCTGGAGGCGTTTGCCTCCGGGGCCTTTTTCGCGCCTTGGGACGCCGGGACAGGCAGACGCCGCCATGGACGCGCTGCCGCTTTTTACTTGTGGTGAATCTACTTTTTCCGCAAATGATAATCAGGCCGGAAACGGCGTTTGACATGAACAAGGAAGGGGTGGTTTTTTTGTATGGACCTTCACGAATCGCGAGACGGGCGTTGGGCGCCGGGGCGGCGCTGGCGCTTGCGTTTTTGCTGTGCGCCGGGGGAAGGGTAAAGGCGATGGAGCCCCGGATGCTGGTCCCGGTGGGCCACACGGTGGGCATCAAGCTGTTCTCCCGGGGCGTGGTGGTGGTGAAGCTCACCGACGGCGGGACGCCCGCCAGGGAATGCGGCCTGCGCACCGGGGACGTCATTGTCAAATGCGGCGGCAACGCCGTGACCTCCACGGAGCAGTTTCAGTCCCTTCTGCAAAAGAGCGGCGGCAGCGCCTCCAATTTGCAGATTGAACGGGCGGGGGACAGCGTGACCTTGTCCGTGGAGCCCTCCCGGAACGACCAGGGCGTCTACTGCATCGGCGCCTGGGTCCGTGACAGCATGGCGGGCATCGGGACTATGACCTGGTACGACCCGGCCACCGGGGTCTTCGGGGCCCTGGGCCACGGCGTTACGGACACGGATACGTCGCTGCTGATGCCCTTCTCCAACGGTTCCGTCCTGCCCTCCACCGTCAAGGCGGTAAAGCGGGGCGAGGCGGGATCCGCCGGAGAACTGCGGGGAGATTTCGATTTGACGGGAGACCTGGGGCCGCTGTACGCCAATACCGGCGGGGGCATCTTTGGAAAGCTGGAGGAAGCCCCCGAAGCCGGGGCGGCGGTCCCCGCCGGCATGGCTCTGCCTGGGCCCGCCACAATCCTGGCCAACGTTAAGGGGGACGAGGTTCGAGAATATCATATAGAGATTTTAAAAGTGTCGTCTTCCTCGGCGGACGGACGGGACCTGGTCCTCTCGGTGACGGACCCTGCGCTGCTGGAAGTCACCGGGGGCATTGTGCAGGGGATGTCGGGGAGCCCGATTTTGCAAAACGGCCGGATTGTGGGAGCCGTGACCCATGTGCTGCTGAACGATCCCACTAAAGGTTATGGAATTTTGATCGATCATATGCTGGAAGCGGCCGGAGACAGTGTAAATTAATAGCGAAAGCGCCCGCTTGGCAGGCTGTCCCTGAACGGGTCCGGATTATACGGACGGCATAGAAAGAGCCCCAGGCAGGAAGAAATAAAGTTTAAGCGGAGAGGCGTCGCGCAAGCGGCGTCTCTCCAGGGGCGTCGTCCGCATCTTGCCCTCCTAGGGCTTATTCAAGCCTCCGCCTTAGCCGGAGGTTTTGGTTTGGTACTGCCGGAGCGGCAGTCCTGGCGGACAGGAAGCCGGGGCCACCGCTGCACGCTGCTAAAAACGCAGAAGATTTATCAAAAAGACCCATATCAAGCCGTAGAAGGAAACGACCGCGATCAGATCGTTCACCGTGGTGATCAGCGGGCCGGAGGCCACGGCGGGGTCCACGTTCAAGCGTTTGAAAAGAATCGGAATCACCGTCCCCGACAGACTGGAGAGAACGATGGACACCAGCAGCGCCAACCCGGTGCACAGGGACACAGAAAAGGCAAACAGAGGGGCCTGGCCCTTGAGGAACGTCAGGTAAGCCCCCACAAACGCCGTGGAAAGCGCCCCTAAAATCAGGCCGTTGACCAGTCCTACACGGGCCTCCTTGCGGACCAGGAAGCGCTTTTGCCCTTTGCTGACCTGCTCGTCCATCAAAACGCGGATGGTGACGGCCAGGGACTGGGTGCCCACGTTGCCGGACATGTCCAGTACCAGGGACTGGAAGCTGACCACGATGGCCAGCTGAGCCGCCACGTGCTCAAACAATCCCACCACGCTGGACACCACCAGCCCCAGACCCAGCAGGATCACCAGCCAGGGCAGGCGCTTGCCGATGCTCTTTTTCAGCGGCTCCCGCAGATCCTCCTCCGCAGAAAGGCCCGCCAGTTTGGCATAGTCGTCGCCCAGGGTGTCGTCCAGAAGCCGGGTGAGCTCCTGGGAGGTCAGCACGCCCCGCAGGCGGTTCTCCCCGTCCAGCACCGGAACGGAGTCCTCTGAATAATCCTTGATGCGCTCCAGGCACTCGTCCACCGGCTCCCCGGCGTAAACGTAGGGATAGGAAGTCTGAGTGATGTCCTCCAGGGCGGTGTGCTCCCGGGCGATGATAAGCTTTTTCAGCTCAATGGCTCCTACCAGGACCTCGTCATCTCCCACCACATAGAGGGTGGAGATGTTGCCGCAGGCCTCCGCCTGGGAGACCAGGGTCCGCATGGCCTGGCGGACCGTGCTGCCCGCGGGAATGGCAATGAAACTGGTGGACATCTTGCTGCCGATCTCGTCTTCGTCGAAGGAGCTGAGCAGCAGGATCTCCTCCCGGGTTTCCGCTTCCATCAGCTCTATCAGCGTGTTCCGGCGGTCCTTCTCCATCTGCTGGAGGCACTCCGCCGCCATGGCGGCCTCAAGCTCGGAGAGGACGTCCACCTGTTTCCGGACGGACAGCTCTTCGATGTACGCGCCTAACCGCCCGGAGTATTCCAAGATCCCAGCCAGGGAAGCGGCGTCCAAAACGCCGTAAAGACGCTTCCGCTCCTCCCGGCTCAGGAGCTCCAGGGCCGCCGCGGCGTCATTTTCGTGATAGGAGAGAATACGCTCCTTTAAGGGCTTCGGCGTCAGGGAGCCCCGGAGGAGCGCGGCAATCTCCGCTCTGTAGTCCGGGCGCTGCGCGGCGCCCAGGGCTTCACTGTGAAAAACCATCTTCTCATTCATTGCACCGTACCTCCTTTACATATCCGTGGGAAGGCGGGACGGGGGACAAAAAAGGGCATAAAAATACCACTGTCCTTTGTGAGCCGTCCCGCTCTTCGCGGGGGAAACACGGACAATGGCATTCAAACCCAGATGCGGCGAAAGACGCTCAGGACGGCCCCGGCGCATAGCCGAAGACGTCCCGATGGGATCGGAATACCATGCCCTTGTGCCGACTGCTGCTGCCGTCCATGGTCTCACCTCGTTTCAAATAAAATCAAAAGGGATGTTTATATTTTAAGTGTAACACAGAAAAGCTGAAAAAGCAACGGACTTTTCGAGGCTTCTATATGGCGGAAAGCCCCGTCTACCTCCGCTGTCTCGCCGGGGTACATGCGGATATATTCAATTTTCTGTCCAGGGGCGACGGATTCGGAAAAGAACTTCAGCGCGTTCATATCCTTGTCAAGACTGGGGTTTACGATGACCTTCCAGTCCGCAACGCCGATTTTCAAGGTGTTTGCCAGCTGCTTCCTGCGGCGGGGAGACACATATCCCAATTCATAGGCGGTTTCAAAGATTGCCCGCTTGGTTTCCTCGCTGACGGCGATGGTTTCATCATTGTTCAGAACGCGGGAAATGGTTGTAACAGAGACCCCGGTCATTTTGGAAATATCCTTCAGTGTAGCCATGTGCGTCACCTTTCAAAAGCCGTTTTTCTATCGGGTTATTCTTCCACGGGGGACGCCCAAAACGCCGAGCAATCCCAAGCAAAACTGTCCGCCACAGTCTGCACGATCTTATTTGCAAGTATAGCACATCTTCCCGCCGCAAGCAATCCTCGTTCTATATCCGTTCCGACGATCCGGACCGTCACGGGACGAGTAATATTTTTTCGCACAGGGCGCGAAAAATCTCCATAGCGCACGACCTCTTTTATGTAAGCCATATGATGAAGGAAGATGCCATTTCCGGGGGCGGCTGTCAAGAATCGGAACAGACGAAATCGCGGGGAACCCGCCCAGGGGGTTTCGCTGCTTTCGCCTTGGGTGGGGACCGGCGGAGCGCCGACCTCAAAGTGCGCCTTGACACCGGCCGGGGGATTGTTATAATAAGAAAAAAGCCCCTTGCCGAAAGAACTGGGGCCGCATGAGACAGGAGGACGCCATGAAGCTCGCCATCAAAACCTGCACCTTGGACATGCCCTACACGGAGATGCTGGATTTCTGCGCCGCCCAGGGCATTTCCGCCCTGGAGATCGGCACCGGCAACTGGTCCGCCGCCCCGCACATCGACCTGGATGAGGTTCTCTCCTCGGAGACGGCCCGGACCCGCTGGCGGGATGAGCAGCGCCGCCGGGGCCTGGAGCTCTGCGCCCTGAATTGCTCCGGAAATCCCTTGGCCTATGAGAGAGATCTGGAAGTGACGGAGAAGACCTTCCGCCTGGCCTCTTTGCTGGGGGTGAAGAAGGTCGTCATGATGAGCGGCCTTCCCGCCGGATGCCCCGGAGACCGGACGCCGGCGTGGATTACCACCTCCTGGCCGCCGGAGACCCAGGACATCCTGGACTATCAGTGGAATGAGGTCGCCATTCCCGCATGGCGGGAGATTGTCCGCAAGGCCGAGGACTGCGGCGTGGAGCGGATCGCCCTGGAAAACCACGGAATGCAGCTGGTGTATAACCCGGAGACGCTGCTGCGCCTCCGGGAAGCCGTGGGGCCCATGGTGGGCATGAACCTGGACCCCTCCCACCTGTTCTGGATGGGCGGGGACCCCATCGAGGCCGCCCGGGTGCTGGGAGACGCGGGGGCCCTGTACCACATCCACGGCAAGGATTCCCGCCGGGAGCGGGGCCTGTGGGGGCCCAACGGGATGCTGGACACCAAGCCCATCGAGGGCTTCCGCCGGCGGAGCTGGAACTATGTGGCGGTAGGCGCGGGACACGGCGTTCAGTGGTGGCAGGAGTTCTTCTCCGCCGTCCGTATGGCCGGGTATGACGAGGAGGTGTCCCTGGAGATGGAGGACCTGACCCTTCCCATGCTGGAGGGGCATCTGGCCTCTCTGCGCACGCTGAAAGAGGCGCTGGCGCTGTAAAAAGGCGGATAGGAAGGAGGCGGTCCCTTTGGGACCGCCTCCTTTCGGCTTATCGGAAGAGCTGGTACTGGTTTTCCGTGAACCGCGTTTCTTGAAATCCCGCGTGCTTCATATGCTGCCGAAGGACAGGGCGGTCAGGCCCTCCAGCACAAGGGCAAACTTTACCGAAAAAGCGTATCGAGCCGCCCGGCCCTTGCGCCGGTCAAACTGTCCCGCCGCGCTATGCAAACGGCGGAAATCGGAATTCCGCTGTGTACAACGGGCCAATTTGTGATACAATAGGGAAAACTGTCGAATCATGGAGGAACCGTTATGAATGAGGAGCTGTCCGGAGTGAATTTGAGGGAACGGGAAGCAACCGCCCGTCCGCTGGGGGAGGCGGCTGGAGACAAGCGGCAGACACCGCCCTCCCGCGCCCGGAGACGGCCCGACCCCGCGGGATTGACGGTCTTGTCCCTGGCGCTCTCCATCCTTGCGCTGATTGTCGCCGGGACGGCGCTGCTTCTGGTTCTGGGGAGAGGCGGGGAGCCGGAGGCCCCGCCCGAAGCGGAAGAGGAGCCCGTCACCTTCCGGTTTGGCGACATGGTGCTGACGCCCTTGGAGGGAATGCCGCTGAATCCCTATGCTGCGGAGGGCTTCTCCGTGGATGAGAAGGGCCGGGTTGTCTATGCGTCCGGCGGGCGGCGGGCCAAGGCGGGCGTCGACGTGTCCACGCACCAGAAGGATGTGGATTGGCGGGCGGTGGCGTCGGACGGCGTCGACTTCGCCATCCTCCGGCTGGGCCACAGGGGCTATACCGAAGGCGGCCTGTTCCTGGACCAGACCTTTGAGAAGAACCTCCGGGGAGCGCTGGACGCCGGTCTGGAGGTGGGCGTTTACTTCTTCTCTCAGGCAATCACGCCGGAGGAGGCGGAGGAAGAGGCGGATTACATTCTGGAGGTCCTGGACGGACAGGAGCTTACCTTCCCCGTGGCCTTCGATTGGGAGCCCATCACCGGAGACGAGGCCCGCACCGACGGCCTGGACGGAGAGACGATGACCCGCTGCGCCGCCGCCTTCTGCAAGCGGATTGAAAACGCGGGCTACCGTCCGGCGGTTTATTTTAACCAGACCCAGGGCTATCTGCGCTACGATCTGCGGGAGCTGACGGACTATACGCTCTGGCTGGCGGAGTACGATACCGTGCCGGATTTCTATTACCACTTTGACCTGTGGCAGTACTCCCACACCGGCCGGGTGGACGGCATTCAGGGAGACGTGGATATGGATTTGGCCTTTTGACAGGGAGGGTAGTTCTACTAGAACGAATAGGGCGCCCACAGTCTTGCAAAGTGGACGCGGCGTTACTCCGCCGGTTCCGCCAGGCTTTGAAAAAACGCCCGGTTGCGGCGGACCGCCGGTGAATCCGGCTTGCAGGCTGCGGCCAGCTCGTTAAAGGTCTCCGCCCGCTTCGGATCGCCCAGGCGGCTGTAACAGACGCACAGCTGAATGTAGGGGAGGTAGCCGTAGCAGTCCGGGGACACAAACGCGCCCCGGCGGTCGTCCCTGGCGCAGGTCAGGGCCAGGGCATACCAGTAGGCGGCCTGGCGGTACCGCTCCCGCTGGAAAAACCAGGAGCCGATTTCGCAGCAGGCCTCGGCCCGGGGACGGTCATACGCGAACGTGCGGAACAGGGCCGCCAGCGCCTCCTGGCCATGGCCCAGTTCCTTATGACAATAGGCGCAGTGGCAGCAGGCGTCAATCTCGTTTTCCACCCACCCCCGGCCTTCCGCCAGGAACCGCTCAAAGACATCCAGCGCGTCCTCCCAGCGGCGGTGGTAGTATAGCTCCCGCCCATAGTAGAACTGCTGGCGGGGGTCCAGGCGCTTTCCAGCGGCCAGCTGCGCCTCATAGATCCGCAGGTTCCGGTCCGGGTCGGAGGGGCGGGTCTTGCGATGGGTGACGGCGAAATCCGCGTGCAGGATTGTTCCGGCCGGCGTAATCGCCTCGTGGACGGCCCCCGTCCAGCGCATTCCGGCGCGGTTTTTGATCAGGCGCTCCCGGTAGTAGGAGAATGTCACATGGCCGTTCTCGTCAAATCCGGCGTGGTAAGGCGCCATGACCACCGAAACGGCGGGGTCCAGCGTTTTCTTTAAGGCAAGGAACGCCTTCCGGTCCTCTTCCAGCAGCACGTCGTCCGCGTCCAGCCACAGACAGTAATCCATGGCGGCGTGGGAAAAGGACTCGTTCCGGGCGGCGGAAAAATCATCCCGCCAGGGGAAATCATAGACCTTATCGGTAAAGCGGGCGGCAATCTCCCGGGTGCGGTCGGTGGAGCCGGTGTCCACGATGATGATCTCGTCCACCAGATCCGCCGCGCTCTCCAGACAGCGTGCCAGCACGTCCTCCTCGTTTTTCACGATCATACACAGGCTGACGCTTACCATGATAGAACCTCCTTTTATCTGGTCAGGGGATTGCTCCCGCCGGTCTTTGCCGGCGGGAGCAATCGTTCAGCGGCGCTCCGCTTAGTCGTCCCCTATCTCGACATCGCTGTCGTGTTCTCCGGGGTCAGGCGGTATTTCACCCGCTCCGATGGCTTCATCCAGCCGGATGATGGACAGGGAAGCCCCCGCGCCGCCGCCTGTCAGAACAGCGGTTCCGGCTATCTTGGAGAAGAGCTTAAGTGAAATTTTGGAGTTCGCGGGAAGAATCATCTTGATTTTATTTTCGTAACTGGTTGTGGGTACCACCGGATCGATGGTAGAGGGGGTACTGCCCGCCCCATTAACCACCAGCTGGGTTTTTAACGGAAGGGCCGTCGTGGTATTCACATGGTAAGAAATCTGATAGACGCCGGACTCAGGCACGGTAAATACGGTGTTCCAGGAGTTGGGCGTAAAACCGGGGGACAGAGCCTGGGCGTTGGGCAGGGTGACGAGAGTCCCATTCGGCGACACCGGGATGCTGCTTCCCTGGGTGTTGGCGGCAAAGGCGGAGAGGAGACTGGGTCCCGAGGCCCCTGTCGGTCCGGCGGGCCCGGTGGGACCGTCAGGGCCGGTGGCTCCTCCGGCGGGCCCGGTTGCGCCCGCAGGTCCGGCGGGCCCGGCGGGACCGGGCAGGACCGGAGCGTTCAGGGCGGCGCTCAGCTTGCCGGTCAGCAGCATCTGCTGCTCCATAACATCGGACAAGGTGTCCTGCACGCTTTGGTTGACCCGCATGACTTCCTCAAAGGCCGCCGCCTCCTCCAAGCCCGGAAGAGCGCCCAGGACATATTGGAGCTTTTCACCCTCGGCGTTGAGGATGTGGCTCAGGCTGAGCTCCTCGGCGGCAATGGAGGCGATGATCTCATTGAGGCTCCCCTCCCGGGTCAGCGGGGGGTCGATCTGAGGGAAAGACGGCATTGACATGAGACATCCCTCCTCAGCTCAGACGGGTGATGGAAAGGGTCGCGCCGGCGGAGCCGGGCAGCAGGGTGGCCGCGGAGGCGATGCCGAACATTTGCAGGGAAACCGTGTCCCCGGCGTTCAGATTCAGCAGGATCTCATTGGCAAAGTGGTTCAGGGACACCACCGGCGCCACGGTGGAGGCCACGTTGGGCATACCGTTGATGAGCAGTCGGGCGCCGCTGGCCAGGGCCAGGGTGGTGTTGATGTTATACGAGAGCTGGTAGCGCCCGGCAGCGTTCACAGTAAACACCGTATTGGCTTCATTGACTGTGATGTCCGGGGAAAGCTGCTGGCTGTCCGGCAGGGGAACCAGGACGCCCCCTACAATCACGGCCAGCACCGTGCCGCTGGTATTGGCGGCAAAGGCGGAGGTGGCGGTGACGTTTGGCCCGGTGGGTCCGGTAGGCCCAGTAGCTCCCGTTGCGCCGGTGGCCCCGGCGGGCCCGCCTGCGGGCCCGGTTGCCCCGGTGGGTCCGGTCGCGCCAGTGGGGCCCTGCATGGGAGAGGCGGTCAGCGCCCCCTGCATCTTTGCTTTCAGGAAGAGCTGGTTTTGCGCGGCGGTCTCCAGCATGCTGCGGACGCTCTCGTTGGCGGCCAGCACGTCGCCGACCGTGGCGGGGGGGCCGCTGAGGCCGGGCAGGGTGCCTAGAATATATTGCAGTTTCTCACCCTCGGCATTGAGGATATGGCTCAGTCCGAGCTCCTCCATGGCGATGGAGGAGAGAATTTGATTGACCGCGTTCTCCCGCTCGATGGGCGGGTCGGACACGGGAAAACTGGGCAGAGACATAAGAGAGAATCTCCTTTCAGATAAGAGACGCGCGCCAAAGGCGCGCCGGAGCGGCACGGCAGAAGAGAAGTTCTCCGCGGGGCCGTACCCAGGATAATCTATGCCTCCGCCGGCTGGAGAGTTCCAGCCGGAACAGGGCCGCTCCGGCTGTCATAGAGTAGAACAGCGGCATGGATGCCCTGCCGCGCATTCTCGTTCCGGCGCCGCCCGGAACGCTTTATGGAGTTTTGAATATGTCGATGCCTTCCTTTCCGCCCAACGGGGCGGATATGACGCGGGAGGAAGCTCTGACCATGATTATTGCGTCCATCGCCATGGAGGAGCTTGCCCTGAGCCATATCCTCAATGCCGAGGGTGAGAAACTGCAATATATCTTAGGAACCTTGCCGGGCACAAGTCCCTGTGCCTGTCCGCAGGATGTGCTGACTGTCAACAAAAGCGTGACCGCTCTTGTTGAGGCGGTCACGCAGAACCAGATGCTGCTGAAAAACAAACTGAGCCAAGTACTGGAGTTTTGCCCGCTTCCTCCGGCGGGGCCTCCGGCATGCCGTCCGGAGCCCTGTCCCCCGCCCTGCCAACCCTCTCCCCG
>VSMY01000042.1 GCA_009773995.1 Oscillibacter sp.
GAGTTCGTCGGCAGCGTCAGATTTGTATAAGAGCCAGCGGAAAAGCCCGCCGCCCCCAAGTTCACCGACGTGGCCGCCGACTCCCCCTTCGCCAAGGCCATTGACTGGGCCGTTGCCGAGGGCATCACCACCGGCAAGACCGAAACCACCTTCGGCCCCTCCGACACCTGCACCGTGTCCCACATCCTGACCTTCCTGTGGCGGGCCAACGGCAAGCCCGGCGCCGCCGAGGGCGTCGCGGACCGGGACAGCGCCGCCAAGTGGGCCGCGGAGCAGAAGCTGATTGCCGAGGACCAGGACGTCTCCGCCCCCTGCACCCGCGTGATGGCCGTGGGCTTCCTGTGGGGCGTGGCCGGGAAGCCCGAGAGCAAGACGGAGCTCAGCTTCACCGACGTGGATAAGGAAGCGGATTACGCCGGGGCCATCGCCTGGGCCGTGGAGAACAAAGTCACCTCCGGCACCGGAGACGGCACCACCTTCGAGCCCGAGAAGTCCTGCACCCGGGGCCAGATCGTGACCTTCCTCTATCGCGCCGCCAATACCCCTGCTCCCCAGGAGGCTTCCAAGTAAGCGATTTCATACCAAAGGGCCCCGCCGTGAAAACGGCGGGGCCCTTCTTATGTCCGGCGTCACTTCCGCCTAGCCGCCGAGGACCCGAGCCCTAACTCCAGGCGGTACTTGGTCACCGTCCGCCGGGCCAGGAGGATGCCCCGGTCCGCCAGCAGGCGGCACAGGTCCTGGTCGCTGTAGGGCCGCCGGCCGTCCTCCTCCCGGATAAGGGCCAGCAGGGCCTGCTTCGCCGCCTGGCGGGAGACGCCGCCGCTGACGGGAAGGCTGAAGAAGTACCGGAGGGGATATGTACCCTGGCGGCACTGGAGGTACTTCCCCCGGACGGCCCGGGAGACCGTGGAGGGATGGAGCTCCAGCCCCTCCGCCAGAGAGGAGAGGGTCATGGGGGCCAGGTCCCCCGTCCGGCCGGAGAAAAAGGGGCGCTGGGTCTCCAGCGCCGCCTCGGCGCAGCGGCGGAGGGTGCTTCCCCGGCGCTCCAGGCTGCTGAGCAGCCACTGGGCCTGCCGGAGCTTCTGGCGAAGGTAGTCCTTGGTCTCCTTCTCATCGGAGCTTTTCAAAAGCCGGAGGTAGTAGTCGTTGACGGAGACCCGGGGCAGGTAGTACTCGTTCAAAACGACCTTGAGCTCCCCGTCCAGCTCCGCCACGAACACGTCGGGCCGGACGTAGACCGTGGGCTCCGCGCTCTGGAAAGCCCGGCCGGGGTGGGGTTCCAGGGAGGCGATGACCGCCTCCGCCGCCCGGACGGCCTCCACGGTGGTCCCCAGCTTCTGGGCGATGGCGGCGTAGTGCTTCCGCCCCAGCTCCGGGAGAAAGCGGGCGGCCACGTCCATGGCCAGGGGGTCCGCGCCGTCCCGGCGGCTGAGCTGGAGCAGCAGGCACTCGGAGAGGGATCGGGCCCCCACGCCGGGGGGGTCCAGGCTCTGGAGGGCGTCCAGGGCCTGGTCCGTCAGGGCCTGGGGGATTTTCATGGCGGCCAGGCCGTCCAGGTCCTCCTGGGCCAGGTATCCGTCCTCGTCCACCAGTTCCGCCAGGTACTCGCACAGGGCCGTCAGGGGCTTGGAGAGCCGGAGGCGGTGAATCTGGTCCCGGAGGAAGGCGGTCAGGCTCTCCAGCGCGCTGTCCACGGCCCCGGCCTCCGGGGCCGTTTCCTCATGGGCGAAGGAGGCCCGGTCCCGGACGCCGCCGTCAATCCACCCGGCCTGCCGGCGGAGCTCCTCATAGGCCCGTTCCGGCGGATCGGACTGGTCCAGCAGGGGGTTTTCCTCCGTCTGGCGGGAGAGGTACTCCAGCAGCTCCTGGGAGGTCATTTGAAGGACCTCCATGGACTGCATCAGCTGGGGCGTCAGTTTCAGCTCCTGGCGCAGCTCGGTTTTCAACTGGACAAGGCTCATGGGGTCCTCCTGTCACGGCCGGGGCGGGCGGCTGATAGCCGCCCCTACTTCACGTACTTGGCAATCTTCCGGGCCGCCGTGGCCTGGGAGATGCCCAGCTCCTTCCCCACGGCCACGGTGGTGCCCCAGCGGCGGTAAGATTCCCGGATGATCTGCCCCTCGTAGGCGTCCATCCGCTCCGCCAGGGTGCCCTCCTGGGAGGGGGCCGGGGCGGCGGCCCCGGCGTCGTACTCCGGGGGCAGGTGCCCCAGGTCGATGATGGGGTCCTGGACGGTGATAACCAGGCGCTCCACCAGGTTCTCCAGCTGCCGGACGTTGCCGGGCCAGTCCCAGCGCTCCAGGAAGGTCAGGAGCCGGGGGCTGAAGGTCAGGGCCTTGCCGTACTCCCCGCAGAACCGGGCCAGGAACTGGTGGGCCAGGGGGAGGATGTCCTCCCGCCGCTGCCGCAGGGGCGGGATGTGGATGCGGATGACGTTGAGCCGGTAGAAGAGGTCGGAGCGGAAGAGGCCCCGCTGGACCGCCTCCTCCAGATTGCGGTTGGTAGCGACCAACAGCCGGAAGTCCAGCTCGATGCGCTTGTTGCCGGAGAGGCGTTCGATGGTCTTCTCCTGGATGAGCTGGAGGAGCTTGGACTGGATGTGGGGGGGCAGCTCGCCGATTTCGTCCAGGAAGAGGGTGCCGTTTTGGGCCAGCTCGATTTTGCCGATCTTACCCCCGCTGGCGGCCCCGGTGAAGGCTCCCTTCTCATAGCCGAAGAGCTCCGACTCGATGAGGTTTTCGTGGAGCACGGCGCAGTTGACCTCGATGAAGGGCCCGTCGGCCCGGCTGCTCATGGCGTGGATGGCCTTGGCCACGGCGCTTTTTCCCACGCCGGTTTCCCCGGTGATGAGGATGTTGGCCTTCGTGTTGGCCGTGTTCTGCATCAAGGTCCAAAGGCGCTGCATGGAGGCGCTTTTGAAAATCAGGCTGGTGGAGGTGGCCCGTGTGCGGAGCTCGGCAATCTCCTGGGAGTACTGCTGGAGGGAGTCCTGGAGATGGCGGTAGTTCCGCTGGATGGCGTTGATCTGCTCCATGGAGACCGTGTTGAAGCAGACGGCGAATTTCAGCTCCCCGTTGCTGTCAAACAGGGGGATGCCCACGGTCATGACGTTTTTGTGGGTGTGGTTGATGGTCTGGGTGGCGGTGATTTTCCGCCGGCGGCGGATGACCTCGGCGGTGACGCAGGGGGAGAAGGTGCCGTCGGCCTCCAAATCGAAGGCGGAGCGGCCCACGATGGAGTCGTGGACGAAGCCGAAGTTTTTCTCGTAGCTCTCGCTGACCCGGAGGATGATGCCCTTGGCGTCGGAGAGCATCATGTCGTCCGCCAGGACCAGGTTGTTCTCGGGGCTCAGGATGTCGAAAAGGCCCCGGAGGTTGATGTCGTCGTCAAAAAGGGCGGTGAAATCCGATGCCTGGGGCATGGCGGGGCCTCCTTCTTAATCCCCCCGTAAGGGGGGGCTTTTACTCGCCCTGACGGGCGGGGCGGATTGGCGGCCAGCGATGGCTGGTCCATTGCACCCCCCATTTTCTCTTTTGCGAAAAGAGAAAACGGGCCGTGCACGGTCCAAAAGAGAAAACGGGGGGCGCGGCTGCGGTGCTTCCGTTTTTTACGAATGTCTCCAGTCCGCGGCGTGGTACAAGCGGGGGTTTTGGCGGTCGATGCAAGGACTGTCCGGCCCTCCTCGCTGCCGCTAACCCGGCGGTTGCTTTGGGTCTGCTCCCCGCTCAGGCCGTTCCTCCGGGCCCGCCCCGCCAGGTGGGGTCGTCCGTGATCCCCAGCAGATAGTCCGCGGAAACATGGAAATATTGCGCCAGCAGGACCACCTTTTCAATCGTGGTCCCCCGGTGGCCTCGCTCCATCATGCCGATTGCATTTTGCGTCAGTCCCAATGCGTTGGCAAGCTGCATTTGACTGATAGACTGGCTGTTACGCAGCTCACGGAGCCGCTCGCCAAAAATTTTCTTAGTTTCCATACAACCTCTTGACTTAGCACTTTAAGTATGTTACTATAAGTATACAACGAGTGCAATACCTTTTTGGGAGATGTTCTTATGTCGAATATTTTAGTTCAAATATACCACGATGATCCGCTTTCTTATCAGACGCTCTGTAGCATTGATTCTCCTCAAACACCGGAGGAGCGGCATGTTGCCGCTCAACTCCGCGCGGTAGATGAAGAGACAGCGGAAAAGCTAAAGGCAGGCATCCGCGTTCTTGCGGACCGTCAATCAGAGGAAGCCTTTTATAACGGCGTCCGTTTCGGCGCGCAATTAATGGCGGAGCTGCTAACGCAATAACCGGCAGGAGCCTTGCGCAAGCGCCAGGTGAGCGGCAGCGGAAAGAGAAGGAAGTCGATTCGACGACCACCAAAACCCCCGCTCAATCTACGCCGCGGACTGGAGACATTCGTGAAACCGGAAGCACGCCTTGCGCGCCCCCGTTTTCTCTCTTCCACCGTGCACGGCGCATTCTCTCTTTTCGCAAAAGAGAGAATGGGGGGTGCATTGCCCAGCCATCGCTGAGCTCCAAGCCTCCCCCGCCCGCCAGGGCGAGCACCAGCCCCTTCCCCGCTTGGGGAAATCACCCCCAGAGGGCGGACAGCATGGGAATGACCTGCTTTTTCCGGGACATAATCTTGGGCAGGAAGGCGTAATTCTCCTCCCCCTTAATCCCAAACGCCTGGCGGATGGTGTCCTCATCCCCCATAAAGAGGAGCTGGGTCCCCTCCAGCAGCACGTCGGTGATCATCAAAACCACGCTCTGGAGCCCCCGTTTCTCCCGTGTTTCGGCCATGATGTTCAAGAACTCGTCCAGCCGCTTGAGAAGCCGGTCGGAGTCCATGGTGGTGATCTGGCTCACCGCCAGGTTGTGCCCGGCAATGTGGAATTCCTTGTAGTCCGTTTTCAGCATGGCCTCGGCGGTCTTGTCGTCCCCGCAGGCGGCGGAGAAAATCGCCTGGCCCAGGTCCTCCAGCTTGACGCTGGCGATGCGGGCCATGCGGTTGGCGATGTCGATGTCCCGCTGGGTGCAGGTGGGGGACTTGAACATCACCGTGTCCGACACGATGGCCGCCGCCATGAGCCCCGCCATCTTCGCCGTGGGCATCAGGCCCTTTTCCTGGTACATCTCGGCGATGATGGTGTTGGTGCTCCCCACCGCCTCGTTCCGGACGTGGATGGGGTTGGAGGTCTGAATATCCGCCAGGCGGTGGTGGTCGATGATCTCCAGGATGTCCGCCTGGTCCAGCCCCGTGACGGACTGGGACTTCTCGTTGTGGTCCACCAGCACCACCCGCTTGCGCCGGGGGCGGAGGAGGTGATAGCGGGACAGCATCCCCACCACCTTCTCCTCCTCGTCCAGGATGGGGTAGGCCCGGAAGCGGCTTTCCAGCACGGCGTTCTGCACGTCGTCAATATAGTCGTCCAGGTGGAAGCAGACCAGATCGGCGCTCTTGCAGACGCGGGCGATGGGCAGGGCGTGGAAGATGAGCCGCAGGGCCTGGTAGGCGTCGATGGGGGTGGAGATGACGCAGGTCTTCCCCGCCCGGTCTAAAAGCTCCGGGGGGACCTCCCCCTGGCAGATGACCACGCAGTTCACCTGGAGATCCAGGGCCCGCTGGACCATGTCCGGCTGGTCGCCGCAGATGACCACGCTGTCCGGGCTGGAGAAGAGCAGGTTTTCCCGGCTGGCGGGCAGGGCGATGGTCACCTCCCCGGAGACCAGGTCCGGCGTGTCCGCGCTCTCGTGGAGGAGCTTCCCCTCCAGCACGGAGATGAGGTTGAAGACGGGGATGTCCTCCACCCGGGGGTTGTGGACGGTGGTCATGTCGTAGTTGGCCACGTCCCCGGCGGAGAGGGTGCCGTAGAGGGTTCCGTCCTCGTTGGCCACGGGGAGGATGGAGAGATTCCCCCCCTGCATAGCCAGCCATCCCCGGCTGACGGTGGCGGCGGCGGAGAGGGCGGGAGGCGTGTCGTAGTCCAGGTCCCGGACCTGGGTGCGCACGTTGTCGATGAGCCTGGGGGGCTGGAAGCCGAAGCGGTCCAGGACGATCTGGGTCTCGTCGCTGATCTGGCCCAGCCGGGCGGCCTGGTACTCCCGGCGGCCCAGGGCGTTCTGGAGGGCGGCGTAGGCCATGGCGGCCACCACGGAGTCCGTGTCCGGATTCCGGTGCCCGGTGATATAGATGGTGTCCATAGGAAGAGGCTCCTTTCGCGTTCTCACTCCATTATGCTTCCCCGGAGGGGAAATGTCAATCTTTAAGCGGGGACATGGGACGTTTTCCCGAAAAAAATCCCGGAGATTTGTTAAAATCCCCTTGCATTGGAAAACCTGCTGTGGTATGATATTTCAGCATTCCGCACGGCACGCCGACTTTCCGCCGGTGCCTGGGGCCCGAGAAGCCCTGGGTTGGCGGGGGGGATGAAGCCGCCGGAGGTACAAACTAAAAAAATTGGAGGAACAAACACATGGCAAATTCCAGCGTCGTATCCATGAAGGCCCTGCTTGAGGCGGGCGTCCACTTCGGCCATCAGACCCGCCGGTGGAACCCCAAGATGGCTCCCTATATCTACACGGAGCGCAACGGCATCTATATCGTCGATCTCCAGAAGACCGTCCGCAAGCTGGAGGAGGCGTACAACTTCGTCCGCCAGCTCTCCGAGAACGGCCAGTCCCTGCTGTTCGTGGGCACCAAGAAGCAGGCCCAGGACGCCATCCGGGAGGAGGCGGGCCGCTGCGGCCAGTACTATGTCAACGCCCGGTGGCTGGGCGGCATGATGACCAACTTCAAGACCATGCGCACCCGGGTGGACCGGCTGAACCAGCTCAAGGCCATGCAGGAGGACGGCACCTTCGACATGCTGCCCAAGAAGGAAGTCATGAAGCACCTGGGCGAAATCGCGAAGCTGGAGAAATATCTCGGCGGCGTGAAGGAAATGAAGAAGCTCCCCGGCGCCCTCTTCATCGTGGACACCCGGAAAGAGCGGAACGCCATCGCCGAGGCCCACAAGCTGGGCATCCCCGTGGTGGCCATCGCCGACACGAACTGCGACCCGGACGAAATCGACTATGTCATCCCCGGAAACGACGACGCCATCCGGGCCATCAAGCTGATCTCCTCCATCATGGCCAACGCCGTGCTGGAGGGCCGCCAGGGCGAGCAGACCGAGGAGGCCGCCGAGGCTCCCGCCGCGGAATAATACGACGATACGAATAGATTTGGAGGAAAGCAATTATGGCTTTTACCGCTGCTGATGTAAAGAACCTGCGCGAGATGACCGGCGTGGGCATGATGGACTGCAAAAAGGCCCTGGTGGCCACCGACGGCGACATGGACAAGGCCGTGGAGTGGCTCCGGGAAAAGGGCATGGCCGCCTCCGTGAAGAAGGCGGGCCGCGTGGCCGCCGAGGGCATGGCCTACGCCGCCGTCATCGACGGAGTGGGCGTAGTGGTCGAGGTCAACGCCGAGACCGACTTCGTGGGCAAAAACGAAAAATTCGTGGACTTCGTCAAGGGCGTGGCCGCCACCGCGGCCAAGGAGAACCCCGCCGACCTGGACGCCCTGATGGCGTGCAAGTACAACGGGACGGACCTCACCGTCACCCAGCAGCAGCAGGAGATGGTCCTGGTCATCGGCGAGAATATCAAGGTCCGCCGCTTCGCCCGCTTTGCCGAGGGCGTGTCCGTGCCCTACGTCCACGCCGGGGGCAAGATCGGCGTGCTGGTGAACCTGGAGACCTCCCTCTCCGCGGAGCAGGTGACGGATCTTGGCAAGAACATCGCCATGCAGATCGCCGCCCTGAATCCCCGCTTCTGGGACAAGGCCCAGGTGACCCAGGAGGTCCTGGACGAGGAGAAGAAGGTCATGCTGGCCCAGATGGAGAACGACCCGAAAATGGCGGGCAAGCCCGAGCAGGTCCGGGAGAAGATCGTCATGGGCAAGCTGAACAAGTTCTACGCCGAGAACTGCCTGCTGCAGCAGGATTCCGTCCGGGCCGACGTCTTCGAAGGCACCGTGGAGGCCTATATCGCCCACGCGGCCAAGGAGCTGGGCGGCGAAATCAAGTTCAAGGACGCCATCCGCTTTGAAAAGGGCGAGGGCATCGAGAAAAAGCAGGAGAACTTCGCCGACGAGATCGCCTCTCTGGTGAAGGGATAACTCCCGGATATTGAACGCATGAAAAGGACCTCCGCCGGTTGGCGGAGGTCCTTTTTCGTGTCCTTTGAAACTGCCGGGGTTCCGGGGGTGGGACCGTAGGGGCGGACCTGCGTGTCCGCCCTTCTACAGGGAGTTCCGGAGTTTCGGGAGAAGGGCGGACACATAGGTCCGCCCCTACCCCGTTATTTCACATAGGCCCGATACAGGAAGGTCACAATCTGGCCCCGTGTGCAGGGGTCTCCGGGGCCGAAGGTGGTGGCGGTCTTGCCCGTGGTCACGCCCTTTTCCACGGCCCAGTCCACGGCGTCCGGGAGGTCGGGCCAGTACCACTGGCCCCGCTCCGGCTCCCGCACGTCCTCGAAGCTGGCCTTGGCGGCGGCCTTGGGACTGCCGAAGGCCGTCCAGATAAAGTAGACCGCGGTTACCCGGCTGCAGGTATCGTGGGGGGCGAAGGTGCCGGATTCCTCCATGCCCATCTCCGCCGCCCACTGAACGGCCTTGTAGTAATAGGCGTCGGTTTTGGTCACGTCGGCGTACTCGGCCTCCATGGTCTTGGGCTCCGGGGACCCGGCGGCCCGCCAGAGGAACGTCACAATCTGGGCCCGTGTGCAGGGGTCCCCGGGGCCGAAGGTGGTGGCGGTCTTGCCGTTGGTGATCTTCTGCTCCACCGCCCAGGAAATCGCCGCGGCAAAGGGAGATGTGGCCGCCACGTCGGTAAACTTGGGCGCGGGGGTCTGGGCGGGCTTTTGCGTCTCGGCGGGTTTTTCGGGTTCGGCGGGCTTGGAGTCAATGGCCTGTCCGTCCTTGACCACGGTGCCCTTCTTCACCCACCCGGCGTAGAGGGTCATGTCCTCCGTAACGGGGTTGGACTGCTTCCAGGGGTACAGCTTGCCGTCCTTCCCCTCGATGCACCAGGCGTAAAACTCATAGTTGGCGGCGGGGGGCGTCAGCTTGCTCCCGTCGGGCAGGCCGACGGTATCGCCCTTCGCCACGGTTTTCTCCTTGGGGATTTCATCCTGCTTGGGGTCCTTGCAGTTCAGGTCGAATTTCACGGTGAAGGGGCCGTCCTTGGAGGCCGCCCCTCCCCCCACGGTAACGACCGCCTTGGCGGAATGGAACATCTCGGCGCTGGAGGCGTCGAGGGTGATATCCTCATCCTTGTAGGCCACGGAGACGAACACGCTGGGAGCCAGCTCCAGGGTCAGCTTGCCGGAGATGGCCTTGCCCTCCAGCGTCAGCACCAGCGCCTGGACGGGATACACGCCGTCGGGGTAAAATTCCGAAGGATAGGCGCGATCGTCCACATTTTGAAATTCCTTCTCATAGCGGACGCCGGTCAGCCGGAGGCCCGCCCCGGTGAAATTGCCGCTGATGAGGGACTTTACCGCCGCCTCCGCGTCGGCGGGCTTGCCGTCGGAGTAGAGGGCCCGCTCCAGGGGCCGCCAGTCCAGGGCCGCGCCGGAGGTGGCGCAGGAAAGGGTAATCTCCGCCTTCTCCGCACCCGCGTCGATTTTGGCGGGGCTGACGGCGACGGCGGGGGAAATCTTGGAAACGGAGGCCCGCTTCCACTGGGCCACCGGGAAGGGGGCGGTGGAGGTCAGGGGTTTGGACTCGTCCACCGGCTTGCCGTCGATGTACCAGCCCTCGAAGGTGTAACCGGGCCGGGTGGGGGTGGGCAGCCTGCCGATGATATGAAAATCCTCGTCCACATTGAAGTGGTCGGGGCTGACCGTGCCGCCGTTGGCGTCCAGCGGGAAAGACAGATTGGAGTTGAGCCGCCACTTGGCCTTGACCGTCGCATCGGCGGTAAAGTCCACGTTCCCGATGCTGTTTTCGGATTTGACGTCCCAGCCGTCAAAAATGTAGCCGCTCCGTTCGGGATAGGGCGGGTTCTCCGTGATGTTGTTCCCCGCTCCCAGCCACTTGGTTGCCGTGGTCCAGGTTGTCTTGCCGTCGGGGAATTTGCCGCCGTCGGCGTCGAAGGTAATGGTAAAGGGGCCGGGAGTTTCCGCCTCCTCCGCCAGGGCCGCCATGGGCAGCAGCCCCAGGCACAGGGCCAGGGCCAGCAGCAGGGCTGCAATGCGCGTTTTCTTCATGGGATTCATCTCTCCTCTTTGCGGTTTTCCGCCCGGAAGTAACCCTGGGCGTTATCTGGTACTGATTATAAACCTCCCGGCGGCGGAAAGGCAAGCCCTGAACACAAAAAAGCCGCCCCCAGGGCGGCGGGACCGGCAAAAAACATCCCCCCATCCGCTCCTTCGGCGAATGGGGGGCTTACCCATTGATCGGATTGTCCATTGGTCTTCTTACCTCGTGCTTTCTTGATACTGCCGTTCGTGGGGAATTCGCGGGGGTTTGGGTGATCCGTGGGGTTTCCAATCCATGAAACAGTTTCTTGCGTCGACCTGTTGGTCCCGCGGGCTCATCATAATGAGGGGTGTTTCGTTTTTGGGAATTGCCTGTGATCACGCTGTCGCTGGGAATACGCGGGGGTTTTCCGAACGGCGCTTGGAAGACGTGGGTTTCCGTGTGTGACTAGTACACTGGACTCACCTCTTTCTGTAGCTAAAATATACAATAATTTCGAGCGGCTGTCAAGACCTTTTGTGAGATTTTACGTTTTTGCCAAAGGTAAACCGATTACCTCCGGCGAAAATCACAAAACCCTGGGGCCGGGGGAGCGGGATTTTGCCTTGTGCTTTCCCGGCTTTCATGGTATGATAACGCTGTTGAATTATGAACATCACCGGCGCGGATGGAGGAAGCGTTTTGAAGCGAGAGGAAATCGTGGTCCCGGAGGGGGAAATCGCCCGCCAGCGGGACTTTCAGGAGAAGATCCAGGCCATGTTCGCCGCACGGGGGGCCCACCCACAGGCGTACGTGGAGACCTTCGGCTGTCAGCAGAACGTGGCGGACGGACAGCGGATCATGGGCATGCTGGAGGCAATGGGCTTCGCCTTCACGGAGGACCCCGGAGAGGCGGACCTGGCCCTTTTGAACACCTGCGCCGTCCGGGAGCACGCGGAGCAGCGGGTGTTCGGAAACTTAGGGCTGCTGACCCACTCCAAGAAGGAGAACCCGGAGCAGGTCGTCGTCCTGTGCGGCTGCATGGCCCAGGAAGAACGGGTGGCGAAGCGGGTCAAGGAATCCTACCGCCATGTGGACCTGGTCTTCGGGCCCCAGGCGCTTTGGCGCTTCCCGGAGCTTTTGTGGCAGGTCTACGAGACGAGGAAGCGGGTCTTTTCCACCGCCGAGGAGCACGGGTCCATCGCCGAGGGCCTCCCCGTGGTCCGGGAGCGGGGGGTCAAAGCCTGGGTGTCCGTCATGTACGGGTGCAACAACTTCTGCTCCTACTGCATCGTGCCCTACGTCCGGGGCCGGGAGCGGAGCCGGGAGCCCGCCGCCGTGCTGGCGGAGGTCCGGGAGCTGGTGGAGGCGGGATATAAGGACATTACCCTGTTGGGCCAGAACGTGAACTCCTACGGCAACGACCTGGACAGGGGCTATCACTTCCCGGACCTGCTGAAGGACATCGACGGCATTCCGGGGGACTATTGGATCCGCTTCATGTCCAGCCACCCCAAGGACGCCACCCCCCGGCTCTTCGACACGATGGCGGAGTGTTCCCACGTGGCCAAGCAGCTCCACCTCCCCTTCCAGTCCGGGAACGACCGGGTGCTGGGGGAGATGAACCGGCGCTACACACGGGAGAAGTACCTGGAACTGATCAACTACGCCCGGTCCGTCATGCCGGGATTGGTGCTGACCTCCGACGTGATCATCGGCTTCCCCGGCGAGACGGAGGCGGAGGCCATGGACACCGTGTCTTTGGTGGAGGAAGTGGGCTTCGACGCCCTCTTCACCTTTATTTACTCCCCCCGGCCCGGCACTAGGGCGGCGGAGCTGCCGGACCCGGCCTCACGGGAGGAGAAGCAGAAGTGGTTTGATAAGCTGCTGGAGGTCCAGAACGCCCGCTCGGCGGAGATTCACGCCGGGTACGCGGGCAGGACGGTCCGGGTCCTGGTAGACGGCGAGAGCGGGGACGGGGAATACCCCCTCTCCTCCCGGACGGAGGGAAACCGGCTGGTGCGGCTGAAGGGGGACAAGGCCCTCATCGGGCGCTTCCTGGACGTGAGGATCACCGGGAGCAACACCTGGGCGCTGTACGGGGAGCCGCTCTAAGGGCGGGCCATCCACTTGCCCAGGGAGACGGCCTTTTGGAACAGGAGCCGGTCCTCCAGGAAACGCTTGCCGCTGCAAGCGGACTGGTAATCCTCCACCAGGCGGAGCTGCTCCGGGGTCAGGGCCTCTTTCAGGGCGGCCCAGGCCGTATTCTGAGCCTCGTTCCAGCGATGATAGTCCATGAGGTCCAGGCGGGCGTCCAGGAGAAAATTCTCAGAGACATACTGATACAGGCAGTCGAGATATTCGTCCATGGCGGCCCCTCCGAAAAGAACACATTTGTGTTTTTGTAGATTGATTATAGCAAACACTTACGTGTTTGTCAAGGGAGAAGGGGAGAAAATGACATTTCCGGAGCATCTTCTGAAATTGCGCAAGGGGCGGGGCTTGAAGCAGACGGAGCTTGCCCCGTTCATCGGTATCAGTTGGCGCGCCTACCAGACGTATGAACGAGGAGAGCGGGAGCCGCAGATGTCCACCCTTATCGCCCTGGCGGACTTCTACGGCCTCTCCCTGGACGAGCTGGTCTGCCGGGACTGGCCCAAGGGGGCGGAGGAATAAAAAAACCCCGCGCGCCGCGCGGGGTCTTCCAGTCAGTTATTGACAAATGTGGTACAATAAGAATACGGCAGGAGAGGCGGGGTCAATCCTCTTTTCAAGTGGAAAGAGGTGAGGCCCATGAGCGCGCTGGAAGTCATCGCACTACTTACGCTCGTGATTGCGGCTATCCAATTAGGTCATAACCTAAAGAAATAACCGCCCCCCAGTAACAGCAAGAAGCGGCAATTTCTCAAGCTATAAACTTGTAAGACGATTGACCGCCAACCGGCTGCCACCGGCTGACCGCCCTCCTGCCCTTATTATAGCGAATCCCGCCCCGGCTGTCAAGGGGCGGCTTGAATACGAAACATGGAGGCGTCCCATGAAAATCGTCACCCTTCTGGAAAACACGTCCCGCCGTCCCGGCCTCGCCGCCGCCAGGGGGCTCTCCCTCTACGCGGAGACCAAGCGGCGCAGGGTCCTCTTCGACATGGGGCCCGACGCCTCCTTTCTGGACAACGCCCGGGCCCTGGGCGTCGACCCTGCCGCCGTGGATACGGCGGTGCTGTCCCACGGCCACTCGGACCACGGCGGGGGCCTGGCGGCCTTCTGCGCCGTCAACGGCAAGGCGCGGGTTTACCTCCGCCGGGAGGCCCTGGGGGCCTATTACGCCGTGCTGCCGGGGCAGGAGCCGAACTATATCGGCCTGGCGGAGGGAGCCCCGGCGGATCGCCTTGCCTTCACCGGGGACCGGGAGGACCTGGGGGACGGGCTGACTCTCTTCTCCGATGTGGAGGACGACAAAACCCTCCGGGCCGTGGCCCCCAAGCTCCAGGAGAAAACCGGGGCGGGCTTCCGGCCCGACGGCTTCGCCCACGAGCAGCACCTGATCGTGGAGGAGGACGGCAAAGCCGCCCTCCTGGCCGGGTGCGGGCACTTAGGGATCGTCAACACCCTCCGGGCGGCCAAGCGGCATCTGGGCCGCATGCCCGACGTGGTCTTCGGCGGCTTCCACCTCTTCGAGCTGGACCCGGAGGCCCCGGAGTCCCAAACGCTCCTCAGCGCCACGGCGGAGGCCATGGCGGAGGGCGATACCATTTATTACACCGGCCACTGTACCGGGGACTGGGCCTATGAGCGGCTCAAGAAGGCCCTGGGGGACCGCCTCCGGCCCATGGACTGCGGCGCGGCGGCGGAGCTGTAATCGACAGAGAGAAGAGGAGAGACCCCATGGCAGAGCTGACCCCCATGATGAAGCAGTACCTGGAGATCAAGGAGCAGAACCCGGACTCCATCCTGTTCTTCCGCCTGGGCGATTTTTACGAGATGTTCGCCGAGGACGCGAAGCTTGCCTCCCGGGAGCTGGACCTGACTCTGACCAGCCGGGACAAGGGAAAGCACTTAAAGCCCGCCGAGGAGCAGGTCCCCATGTGCGGCATCCCCTACCACGCCAGCGAGAGCTACATTGCCCGGCTCATCGCCAAGGGCTATAAGGTGGCCATCTGCGAGCAGCTGGAGGACCCGGCCCTGGCCAAGGGCCTGGTGAAGCGGGACATCATCCGGGTGGTCACCCCCGGCACCGTCACCGACGCGGGCTGCCTGGAGGAGAAGTCCAGCAATTTCCTCTGCGCCATTTACGCCGACTCCCGGTCCGCCGGAATCGCCTTCTGCGACGTGACCACCGGCCGGGCTCACCTCACCTCCTTCACCGGGAAGGACCGGGTAGAGCACATCGTCAACGAGCTAGGCCGCTTCTCCCCCGCCGAGGCGGTGCTCAGCGACGGGGCCTGCTCCGAGGCGGCCCTGGTGTCCGCCCTCCGGGAGAAATTCCGCTGCCGGGTGGAGAACGCCGGGGAGCGGCGCTTTCTCCTCCCCGAGGCGGAGCGGAGCATCCGCAAGCAGTTCGGGGAGGAGGCGTGGAACCGCCTCCCGGCGGCGGTACCCGCCGCCGCCATGGCCCTGGGGGGCCTCTTGAGCTACTTATACGAGACCCAGAAAACGGACCTCTCCTACATCAACGACCTGGACTACTACGAGCAGGGCCGCTTTATGGAGCTGGACCTGGCGGCGAGGCGGAACCTGGAGCTAACCCAGACCTTGCGGGGCAAGGAGAAGAAGGGGAGCCTTCTCTGGGTGCTGGACCGGACCCAGACCTCCATGGGGGGCCGGTGCCTCCGGAGCTGGCTGGAGCGGCCGCTGCTGAACGTGGCCGCCATCACCCGGCGCAGCGGGGCCGTGGCGGCCCTGGTGGAGCGGACCATCGACCGGGAGGAGCTCATCGCCGCCCTCTCGGGCCTGGGGGACATGGAGCGGCTCATCGGCCGCATCGTCTACGGCTCCGCCGGGGGGCGGGATTTGGCGGCCCTCCGGGGCGCCATCGAGAAGCTGCCGGGCATTAAGAGGCGGCTGGCGGCCTTTCCCGACCGCCGCCTCCAGGAGCTTTCGGAGGAGCTGGACGTCCTGGAGGACCTGGGAAAGCGCATCGCCGAGACCATCTGCGACGAGCCCCCCTTCTCCGTCCGGGAGGGGGATTTGATCCGGGACGGCTTCCACCCGGAGGTGGACCGGCTCCGGCACATCCTGAAAAGCGGCAAGGGGGTCATCCCCGAAATGGAGGCCCGGGAGCGGGAGCGCACGGGCATCCGGACGCTGAAAATCAAATACAACAAGGTCTTCGGCTACACCATCGAGGTCTCCAACAGCTACAAGGGAGAAGTGCCGGAGACTTACATCCGCAAGCAGACCCTGGCGGGGGCGGAGCGCTACGTCACCCAGGAGCTCAAGGAGCTGGAAAACTCCATCCTCACCGCCTCCGACCGGGTGACGGCCCTGGAATACGAGCTGTTCACCCAGCTTCGGCAGGAGATTTCCGCCGCCTCCGGCCGGGTTTTGAAGACCGCCGGGGCCGTGGCGGAGGCGGACGCCCTGGCGTCCCTGGCCGCCGTGGCGGTGCGGAACGGCTACTGCCGCCCGGACGTGGACGAGTCCGGGGTCATTGAAATCCGGGAGGGCCGCCACCCGGTGGTGGAGCGGGTCCTCAAGGACAGCCTTTTCGTCCCCAACGACACCTTTCTCGGCGAAAAAGAAAGCCGGGTGGCCATCATCACCGGGCCCAACATGGCGGGCAAGTCCACCTACATGCGCCAGGTGGCCCTGATTGTGCTCATGGCCCAGATGGGCGGCTTCGTCCCCGCCTCCCGCGCCCGCATCGGCGTGGTGGACCGGATTTTCACCCGGGTGGGGGCCAGCGACGACCTCTCCGCCGGGCAGTCCACCTTCATGGTGGAGATGACGGAGGTGGCGGACATCCTCCGCTGCGCCACGAAGCGCTCCCTTCTGATTCTGGACGAGATCGGCCGGGGCACCTCCACCTTCGACGGCATGAGCATCGCCCGGGCGGTGCTGGAGTACTGCGCGAACCCCAAGACCCTGGGGGCCAAGACCCTCTTTGCCACCCACTACCACGAGCTGACGGAGCTGGAGAACTCCCTGCCGGGGACGGTGAACTGCAATATCGCCGTGAAGGCCCGGGGGGAGGAGATTGTCTTCCTCCGGAAGATCCTCCCCGGCGGGGCGGACCGGAGCTACGGCATCGAGGTGGCCAAGCTGGCGGGCCTGCCCGACAAGGTCCTCCAGCGGGCCCGGCAGGTGCTGGAGGAGCTGGAAACGGCAAACGGAGTCCGGTACGCCGCCCCCCGGCGGGAGGCGGAACAGGTCTCCCTGGGCTCCATGAGCGAGGGGGAGGTGCTGGACGCCCTGCGCCGCTGCCAGCCGGACACGCTGACCCCCATCGAGGCCATGGGCCTCCTCTACGAGCTGAAGCGGAAGCTGGCGCGGGGGGACGGACATGGCTAAGAAAAAACCCGCCGGCGGCCTGACGAACCTGGAGCGCTTCGGGGGCACGATGTTCTTTGCGGTCTACCTGCTCCTCCTGCCCCTGGCGGCGGGGCCCGCCCGGCGTCTGGCGGGAGAGCTGCTGGGGCGGCCCGTCTCCGGGGAGCTCTACGGCGCGGCGTACTACTACGGCCTCTTCGCCGTCACCGCCGTCCTCTTCCACCATCTCCTGGGGAGGACCACCCGCCGCTTTCTGGACGATCCCGGCCTGGCCCTCAAGACGGCGGGGGTGGGCATGGTGGCCTATTACGGCCTGGGCGAGCTGGCGGCCCGGCTGGGAAGCGTCTTCGCGGACCGCACCGGAAACCTGAACGACTCCGCCATCACCGCCCGGACCGGCAGCGCCCCCCATATGACGCTGCTGATCGTCGTCTTCCTGGCCCCCTTTGTGGAGGAGACGCTGTTTCGCGGCCTGGTCTTCGGCGGGCTGAAGGAGAAGAGCCGCCTTTTGGCCTACGCCGTCAGCTGCGCCCTCTTCGCCCTGCTCCATGTGTGGCAGTTCGCCCTGGCGAACCGGGACCCGGCCTATTTTCTGACCATGGTCCAGTACCTCATCCCCGGCCTGGTGCTGGCCTGGGCCTACGACCACTCCGGGACCCTGTGGGCCTCCATTGGCCTCCACGCCGGGGTCAACGCCCTGTCGGCCCTGGCGGGGTCCGTATAAATACAGGGCGCGGCGCGCCTGGGAAAGAAGTTTTGCCATGAGTTTTTTCGACACCCTCTCGGAGATGCTGGTTCTGCTGTTCGCCATCGGGGCGGGCTTTCTGGCGAACCGCCTGGGAATTCTGGGCGGCGAGACGGACCAGAAAATCTCCAAGCTGCTTTTGACCATCACCCTGCCCGCCATGATCCTGGGCTCCGTCTCCACGGGGGAGGCCCTGCCGGAGCCCGCGGTGGTGCTGGGGACCCTGGGGGTGGCCGCGGTGTTTTACGTCCTGGAGCTGGCCTTTGTCCTGGCGCTTCCGCCCCTGCTGGGGGGCACGCCGGGGCAGAAGGGGGTCTGGCGCTACACCCTGGCCTTTCCCAACGTGGCCTTTATCGGCTACCCGGTGGTATCGGCCCTCTTTGGGCCGGAGGCCCTGTTTTACGCCGTGATTCTGGTCCTGCCCTTCAACCTGATGACCTTCACCCTGGGGCCGCTGATGCTCACCGGGGCGAAGCGGTTCAGCCTCCGGCAGATGTTCTCCCCCGGCGTGGTGTGCGCCCTGCTGGCCCTGGTCCTGGCCCTGGCCAGGCTGCGGCCCCCGGCGGTGATCGGGGAGTCCTTGGACTTCCTGGGGAGCGTGACGGTGCCGCTGTCGCTGCTCTTCGTGGGCTCTCTGCTGGCGGGGATTCCCCTGGGGCGGATGCTGGCCTCGCCCCGGCTGTGGATTTTGACGGCGGTGCGGCTGCTGGTCCTGCCTGGGGCGCTGTGCTTCCTCCTGCGGCGGATGGGGACGGATTCCCTCATCCTGGGGGTGGCCGTCACCCAGATGGCCATGCCCGCGGCGGTGAACGGGTCCCTTTTGTGCATGGAGTACGGCGGGGACGCGGAGTGCATGGCCCAGGTCACCTTCGTCACCACCCTGGCCTCCATCGTCACCATACCCATTCTCGCGGCGCTGCTCTTTTAAGCGCCCGCCCCGGAAAGGAGGAAGCCCCATGCCCAACATTCAGCAGCTGCCCCCCCATGTGGCGGACCTCATTGCCGCCGGGGAGGTGGTGGAGCGCCCCGCCAGCGTGGTGAAGGAGCTGGTGGAAAACGCCGTGGACGCCGGAAGCTCCGCCGTGGTGGTGGAGCTCCGCCGGGGCGGCATGGGCCTCATCCGGGTGACGGACAACGGCTGCGGCATCGCCCCATCTGAGCTGTCCACGGCCTTCCTGCGCCACGCCACCTCGAAGCTCCGAGGGCCGGAGGACCTGGGGAGAATCGGCACCCTGGGCTTCCGGGGAGAGGCCCTGGCGGCCATCTCCGCCGTCAGCCGGGTGGAGATTCAAACCCGCCGCCGGGAGGACGAAACGGGCGCGGCCCTGCGCCTGGAGGGGGGCGTCCCCGGCGAGGTGGAGGAGGCCGGAGCCCCGGAGGGCACCACCATCCTGGTCCGGGACCTCTTCTACAATACCCCGGCCAGGCTGAAATTCATGAAGAAGGACAGCGCCGAGACGGCCGCCGCCGCCGGGCTCATGCAGCACCTGGCCCTGTCCCATCCCGCTATCTCGTTTAAGTTTATCAAGGACGGCCAGGAGGCCCTCCACACCCCCGGCGACGGGCGGCTGGACTCCGCCGTCTACGCGGCCCTGGGCCGGGACTTCGCCCGGAGCCTTCTCCCCGTGAAGGGGGGCGGGGACGGCGTGGAGGTGTCCGGCTTCATCACCCGTCCCCTCCAGGGCCGGGGCTCCCGAGGGATGCAGACCTTCTTCGTCAACGGGCGGTTCATCAAGTCCCAGCTTCTCACCGCCGCCCTGGAGGAGGGCTACCGGAATCAGATCCTGAAGGGCCGCTTCCCCGGCTGCGTGCTGGCGGTAGAGCTGCCGGTGACGGCGGTGGACGTGAACGTCCACCCTGCCAAGACCCAAGTGAAATTCGCCCAGGAGAAGGCGGTCTTCGACGCGGTCTACCACACCGTGCTGGACGCCCTGGCGGCGGAGGGCGGGCCGGTCCCGGCCTCCCCGGTTCACGGGGCGGAGCCGGAGAAGACCGTGCATCCCCGAGGGGACTTTTTCCAATCCATGGACGCCAAGACCTTCCGGGAGCAGGGGGCGAAGCCCGCCGCCCCGCCGTCCGGGCAAGCGGCCCCCCTGCCCGCCTGGAACACGGAGCGGGGAGGGCCCCGGCTGTCGGACAGCGTCCCGC
>VSMY01000043.1 GCA_009773995.1 Oscillibacter sp.
GCGGAGGCCGGGGAGGCGGCTTCGGCGGAGGACGCTCCGGCGGGGGCGGCTTCGGCGGAAGGCGCTGAAAAGAATAAAGAAAGGCCCCCGGCGTGTCGGATACGCCGGGGGCCTTGTGTTGTTCTATTCGCTCAATCCAAAACCTGCACCGCCGCGCCCAGGACGCCGTCGCCGATGTAGACGCTGAGGGTCCCGTCGATTTCCCCGTCCCAAATGTGGTCATAATGAGGCAGGGCGGCGGTGAGCTTCTGCCGGACAATTTCCATCTCGGCGGGGGCCCCGCCGTTGGCCACGGCCAGGTTGTATTTCTTGTGGCTTCCGCAGCGGTCCGCGGCCATGGCCACCAGCTTGTCGACGACCTGGTTCCGGCCCCGGACCTTGGCGATGGACTGGAGCTGCCCGTCGGGGGCGAAGGTGATGATGGGCTTGATTTGGAGCAGAGTCCCCGCCGTGGCGGTGACCTTGCCGATGCGCCCGCCCTTCATCAGGTACTCCAGGGTGTCCACGGAGAAGAAGGGGAAGGTGCCCGCGATGAGCCGGGGGGCCCGGCGCTCCACCAGGGTCTCCCAGTCCATGCCGTTTCGAATGTCCTCCGCCAGCTGGAGCACCGTCAGCCCCTGCCCCAGGGACCCGCTGACGGAGTCGAAGACCTTGATGGGGAACGCGTCCCCGCTCTCCTCGGCGATGAGGCGGATCAAATTGTAGGTGCCGGAGAGGCCGCTGGAGAGCATGACGGCAATCACGCCGTCATAGCCCGCGTCCCGGATCTCCTCCAGCACGGCCCCCGCGCTCTCCGCGGAGGGCAGGGAGGTCTGGGGCAGCTCCCCGGCCTTGAGGCGGCGGTAGATGTCGGCGCTGTGGATGTCCACGCCGTCGGAATACTCCCCGTCGGCGCAGAGGATACGCAGGGGGACGATGTAGATGTGGTTCTCCGCCGCCAGACGGGGGGACAGGTCCGCGCAGGAATCCGTCAGCAGCGCGATCTTTTGAGGGGCCACGTGTTCCCAACTCCTTTTTTTCAAACGAGGCCGCCGCTCCCGGAGCGGGGCGGGCGGACCATCAGGCTTGCCGGAAAGGCATTACGGTCATTATCCCACAAACCGGCGAAAACTGCAAGAGCGTTTTGCGGACTTTTCCAGCCTTTTCCTGCCGGGGGAAAAATATAGAGGAATCAAGAGATTTTCCCTTTACCTGCCGGGAGTTCTCTGCTATAATATACAAGTTATATTCTGCCCGAACGCCGGGCCGGAGAGGAGGGCGCTCTCGTGAAGTATCAAAAGTGGAATATCGGCGCCCCCTTGGAGGCGGACGTGGCCGCCCTGCGGGAGGCGGGTTACCCCTATCTCATGGCCCTGGTGCTGGCGGCCCGGGGCGTCGCCTCTCCGGAGACGGCGGCGGAATTTCTGGACCGGGACCGGAAACTGACCCTCTCCCCCATGCTTATGCGGGACATGGACAAGGCCGTAGCCCGGATTCAAAAGGCCATTGCCGGGGGAGAGACCATCGCCGTCTTCGGGGACTACGACGTGGACGGCATCACCTCCACGGTGCTGCTGATGGACTATTTGAAAAGCTGCGGGGCCAAGTGCCTGCGCTATATCCCCCGGCGGATTGAGGACGGCTACGGCCTCTCCAAGCCCGCCATCCAGAGCCTTCGGGACCAGGGGGCCACGCTGATGATTACCGTGGACTGCGGCATCACCGGAAACGAGGAGGTGGACTTCGCGGGCTCCCTGGGCCTGGACGTGGTGGTAACGGACCATCACGAGTGCAAGGAGGAGCTGCCCGGCGCCGTGGCGGTGGTGGACCCCCACCGGCCCGACTGCCCCTACCCCTTCAAGTTCCTGGCGGGCTGCGGCGTGGCGCTGAAGCTGGTGCTGGCCCTGGGGGGCGAGAACCGGGAGGACGCCCTCTTCGCCCGCTATTCCGCCCTGGCCGCCATCGGCACTGTGGCCGACGTGATGCGGATGGAGGGCGAAAACCGGGCCATCGTCGCCTGCGGCCTGGAGTCCCTGCCCCACACGGATTTCGTGGGGGTCCGCGCCCTCCTGCGGGAGGCGGGACTGGAGGAAAAGCCCATTACCTCCATCCAGATTGGCTTCGTCCTCTCCCCCCGGATCAACGCCGCCGGGCGCATGGGGGCGGCGGACCTGGCGGCGGATCTGCTGGAAACCCGGGACCTGGCCCGGGCGGAGGAGCTGGCCCGGGAGCTCTGCGAGCTGAACCGGGAGCGCCAGGCGGTGGAGCAGGCCATCTGCGCCGACGCGGTGCGGCAGATCCAGGCCCTCCGGCAGGAGGAGCGCAGCGCCCTGGTCCTGGCCAGCGAGGAGTGGCACCAGGGCGTGGTGGGCATTGTGGCTTCCCGCCTCAGCGAGAAGTACTCCTGCCCCAGTTTCATGATTCACCTGAAGGACGGCACGGGACGGGGCTCCTGCCGGTCCTACGGCGGGTTCAACCTCTTCGCCGCCCTGGAGTCCTGCGCGGACCTGCTGGACGGCTTCGGGGGCCATGAGCTGGCCGCCGGGTTCACCATCCCGGAGGACAACATCGAGGATTTCCGGACCCGGATGAACCGCTATGTCCGCTCCGTCACCGGAGGGGAACCGCCGGTGAGCTCTCTGGAGGTGGACGCGGCGGTGTCCTCCCCCGGCGAGCTGACCCTGGAGGAGGCCGAACAGCTGGAACGGCTGGAGCCTTACGGCGCGGGGAATCCCAGGCCCGTCTTCGCCCTGCTGGGAGCCACGGCGGAGTCCGTCCAGCCCGTGGGACAGGGAAAACACCTGAAGCTGCGGCTGAGCAAGGGCGTCAGCCGCTTCGACGCCATCTTCTTCTCCGTCACGGCGGAGGAGTGCGGCATCGTCCCCGGCAGCCGGGTGGACGCCGCCTTCTACCTCCAGGCCAATACCTTCCGGGGAAACACGACGCTGCAATTGCAGCTGGTGGACGTGCGTCCCTCCCTCAGCCCCAGCCGCAGCGAGGCGGCGGCCCAGGCCCTTGTGGGCCGCCTGGTGCGGGGAGAGAGCCTGACCCGGCAGGAGCTGGCCCGGCTGAAGGCCAGCCCCAGCCAGTATCAGGACTGCTGGAACGCGCTGACGGAGCTCCTCCGCCAGGGTAAGGCCCGGAAGGAGCGCCTGCCCTTCCTGCGGAGCATCGCCGCCAGAATCGGGGGGAACGAGAGCTTTTTGCGGGCGTACCTCGCCCTGGCGGTCTTCAAGGAGCGGGGGCTGGTGTCCCTGACCAGGGAGGGCGACTGGCTGGCGATGTATCTGATGGGAGACCCGGAGAACGTGAGTTGGGACGACTGCCCGTATCTTCTCCGCCTGCGGGAAAAGGAGGCGACCTGAGATGACCGTACAGGAACAGTACGAGCTTTTGGAAAAGACCGTCCGCGGCTACAACCCCGCCGCCGACTTCGATCATATCCGGTCCGCGTTCGAGTACGCCGACCGCTGTCACGAGGGGCAGAAGCGCAAGAGCGGCGAGCCCTATATCATCCATCCCCTGGCCGTGGCCCAGATCGTGGCGGAGGAGCTGAAGCTGGACTCCGAGTCCATCGAGGCCGCCCTGCTCCACGACGTCATTGAGGACACCCCCGCCACCCACGAGGACGTGGCCCGGATGTTCTCCCCTACCATCGCCAACCTGGTGGAGGGGGTCAGCAAGCTGACCCGCATTCAGTACGCCACCAAGGAAGACGAGCAGATGGAGAACCTGCGGAAAATGCTCATGGCCATGAGCAAGGACATCCGGGTCATCCTCATCAAGGTCTCCGACCGGCTCCACAACATGCGCACCATGGAGTACCAGTCCCCGGAGAAGCAGAAGCAGAAGTCCTTGGAGACCATGGAGATCTACGCCCCCATCTCCCACCGCCTGGGGATGCAGCGCATCAAATGGGAACTGGAGGACCTCTCCCTCAAGTACCTGGACCCGGTGGGCTACAACGAGATCATCACCCGGCTGGACGCCAAGAAGCCGGAGTACGACGCCTTCCTCCTCCGCACCCAGACCCAGATGGACGACCGGCTGACGGAGCTGGGCATTCGGCACATGGTCTACGGCCGCATCAAGCACCCCTACTCCATCTATCGGAAGATGTTCAACCAGAACAAGTCCCTGGACGAGATCTTCGACCTCTTCGCCTTCCGGGTGCTGGTGGACTCGGTGGGGGACTGCTACAACGTTCTGGGGGTCATCCACGACATCTACAAACCCATCCCGGGCCGGTTCAAGGACTATATCGGCACCGAGAAGCCCAACGGCTACCAGTCCCTCCACACCACCGTCATGGGCCCCGACGGCCTGCCCTTCGAGGTGCAGATCCGCACCTGGAAGATGCACGAGGTGGCGGAGTACGGCGTGGCGGCCCACTGGAAATACAAGCAGCACGGCCAGGGAGCGGGCACCGAGGGGAAATACGAGTGGGTCCGCCGCCTCCTGGAGAACCAGGAGGGGGCCGACGCGGAGGAGTATATCCACTCCCTGAAGGTCGACATGTTCGCCGACGAGGTCTTCGTCTTCACCCCCAACGGGGACGTGCAGAACCTTCCCGCCGGGGCCACGCCCATCGACTTCGCCTACGCCATCCACTCCGCCGTGGGAAACAGCATGGTGGGAGCCAAGGTCAACAACCGGATTGTCACCTTCGACCACATCCTGAAAAACGGCGACATCGTGGAAATCATGACCGCCAAATCCGCCAAGGGCCCCAGCCGGGACTGGATGAAAATCGCCAAGTCCAGCGAGGCCCGGAGCAAAATCCGCCAGTGGTTCAAGAAGGAGAAAAAAGAGGAGAACATCGCGGGGGGCCGCGCCTCCTTCGAGCAGGAGCTCAAGCACGCGGGTCTCTCCATGAAGGACGTGACGGACCCGGAGAACCTGCCCCTGCTGCTGAAAAAGGTCACCTACGGCAGCCTGGAGGAGATGTACGCCGCCATCGGCTACGGCGGCTTCACGGCCCAGAAGGCCGTGAGCCGGATGAAGGGAGAGCTGCTGCGCATCGCCCGCCAGCACCAGGCGGAGGAGCTGACCCTCAGGCCGGAGGAGGCCCCCATTCCCGTGCCCCCCAAGCCCGTGAGCAAGAGCGAGCAGGGCATCATCGTGGAGGGCCTGGACAACTGCCTGGTGAAGTTCTCCCGCTGCTGCACCCCCGTGCCGGGGGATGAAATTGTGGGCTTTATCACCCGGGGCTACGGCGTGTCCGTCCACCGGGCGGACTGCCCCAACGCCGCCCCGGAGCGCCGGGCGGGCCAGGAGGGCCGCTGGCTGCGGGTCACCTGGGGCAGCGACACCAACGAGAGCTATCCCACCACCATCGACGTGGTCTGCAAGGACCGGATGAACCTGATTCTGGATATCTCCACGGCCCTGTCCAGCACCAACACCTTCGTCTCCGGATTGAACTCCCGGAGCACGGAGGACGGCTTCGCCGTCATCCGCCTGGAGATCCGGGTCCGGGACGGGGCCCAGATGAAGGCCATCATGAACAAGCTGAATCAAATTTCCGGGGTTCTCCAGGTTACAAGACCTGCTGGGTAATCATAGAAAGGAGGAATTGCCTATGCGCGCAGTAGTCACCCGCGTGAAGCACGCGTCGGTCACCATCGAGGGGGCCGTGACGGGCCAAATCGGGGAGGGCTATCTGGTCCTCCTGGGGGTGGCTCCCACCGACACGGAAGAAACCGCCGTGAAGCTGGCGGACAAAATCTGCAACCTCCGGGTCTTTGAGGACGAGAACGAGAAGATGAACCGGAACCTGGAACAGGTGGGGGGAAGCCTGCTGGTCATCTCCCAGTTTACCCTGTTCGCCGACACCTCCTCCCGCCGCCCGGGCTTCTCCGGCGCGGCCAAGCCGGACCTGGCCATCCCCCTCTATGAGAAATTCATGGCCCGCTGCCGGGAGCGGGGCTTCGCCGTGGAGCACGGGGAGTTCGGCGCGAAGATGGAGGTGGAGTCCCTGAACCATGGCCCGGTGACCATCCTCTTTGACACGGAGAAGCCCTGACGGAACCAGCGGAAAGAAAGGACGGATGCTTTCATGGGACTGTTTTCCAACTTCTTTCAAAAAGAATGTTCTCTGGGCGCCCAGCCCCGCAGCGGCTGGAGCTGGAGCCTGTCGGTGAACGGGATGCCCGTCCCGCATTTCTCCTGGGAGGATGTGACCAGGGCCCTGGACGGCCTCTGTCCCCATGAAGACAGCTTTGTGATCTTGGAGCAGAGGAAGGGACAGGACTACTGGTTCATTCAAAGCGCCGTGGCCCTGGCGGGCCCCCACACCGGCGAGTATGTAGTGGGCGTGGGCTGGAACGACGACCAGGGCCGGCACTATGTGGAGCGCTGCGGCGGAGCCGGGCGGGCCGTGGACATGTTCCGGGCCGCGTGGCAGGGGAAGACCCTGGACTTTTCCGGCTTCGAGGACCAGTCCGACCAGCTTCCCGTCGATTCCTGAGACCAAGAACCCAAGAGAGGAGGAAGCTCCAATGCACGTGAACATGATGCAGGCGGGCCCCCTGGGCACCAACTGCTATCTTCTCGAGGATGAGAAAACCCGCGAGGCGGCGGTGATCGATCCCGGCGGAGACGCGCCGGAGATCATCCGGGCCCTGGAGGGGGCGGCGCTCCGCTATATTCTCCTGACCCACGGCCACTATGACCATACCGGCGGGGCGGCGGAGCTGCTGGAGGCGTTCCCCCAGGCGGCGCTCTATATTCACCGGGCGGATTGCGAGGACGTGGATCCGTCCCTGTTCCCCCTGCGGACCCAGGTCCCCGGCGTAAACTTTTACGGCGAGGGGGATTGGATCGCCTTCGGCGGGGACGCGGTAAAGATCCAGGTTCTCCACACTCCCGGCCACTCCGAGGGCAGCGTCACCCTCCGCTGCGGGGATCTGCTCTTCTGCGGGGATACCCTTTTCGCCGGGTCCTGCGGCCGGACGGATTTCCCCGGCGGCAGCGTGCCCAAGATGCTCGCCTCCCTCCGCCGCCTGGGAGAGCTGGAGGGAGACCTCCAGGTCCTGCCCGGCCACATGGAACCCTCCACCCTGGAGGCGGAGCGGAAGCAGAATCCCTACCTCCGCCAGGCGATGCGGGAGACGACATGAAGCTGGAATTTCACGGCCACGACGAGCGCTACACCGTGGAGCAGAGCCTCTTGAACCTGTTCCCCGGCGAGCTGCCGGTCTACGAGCCGGTCCGCCCCCAGGAGGACGAGAGCTGGGCTATTGTCTCTTGGCGGGAGGGCGAGGAGAAGAGCGGGAAGCGGGGCCACGCCCGTGTGGAACTGGGCTGGCAGGGAAAGGCGGACGCCTACAGCTTCGGCTGTCCCCTGACCGGCACGGAGTACGAGCAGGAGCGCCAGCGGCGGCACGCCATCGGCGCGGCCTTCTTCCTGGCCTACCGGCAGCTGACCGGCGGACAGCCTCCCTGGGGCATGCTCACCGGGGTCCGGCCCGACAAGCTGGTAACCGAGGCCCTGGCGGCGGGCAAAACGCCGGTTGCGGCCCGGGAGCTGCTGGAGAAGATTTATTTCGTCACCCCCCGCCGGGCCGCCCTGGCCCTGGAGACGGGCACGGCGGCTTATGAGGCGGCCAAGGGCCTGGGGCCCAGGGATATCGCCGTCTATATCGGCGTTCCCTTCTGCCCCACCCGTTGCGCCTACTGCTCCTTTGTCAGCCAGTCGGTGGAAAAGAGCTTTTCCCTGGTAGAGCCCTACGTGGAGGCCCTGGAAGCGGAGATTAAAGCCGGGGGCCGCATGGCCCAAGAGGCGGGCCTCCGGGTTCGCTGCCTGTATATGGGCGGCGGCACCCCCACAACCCTAACCGCCGCCCAGCTGGACCGGGTGCTGACGGCCTTCGAGACCGCCTTCGGCCCCGCCCTGGACGCCTGCGGCGAGATTACCGTGGAGGCCGGGCGGCCCGACACCATCACGGCGGAAAAGCTGGCGATGCTGAAGGGCCACGGCGTTCACCGCATCTCCGTGAACCCCCAGACCATGGAGGAAAACGTCCTCCGGGCCATTGGCCGCCGCCACAGCCCCGGCGACATTGAGGCCGCCATGGATCTGGCGGCGCGGTGCGGCTTCCCCCATGTGAACATGGACCTCATCGCCGGACTGCCGGAGGACACGGCGGAGGGCTTCCGCCGCTCCCTGGAGCGGTGCCTCCAATTCGGCACGGACAACGTCACCGTCCACACCCTGGCGCTGAAAAAGGGCAGCCGCATCCTCTTGGAGGGGCTGGCCATTCCCGGCCCCGAGGCGGTTGGCGGGATGCTGGACCAAGCCGAGCCCGCCCTGCGGGAAGCGGGATACGCCCCCTATTACCTCTACCGGCAGAAATACATGTCCGGCAGCTTTGAGAACATCGGCTGGACCCGGCCCGGCGGGGCGTGCCTCTACAACATCTATATCATGTCGGAGCTCTGCTCCATCCTCTCCTTCGGCGCGGGGGGATCGACAAAGATGACGGACCCGTCCCGGCGGCTCATCCGGCGGCGCTTCAACCCAAAGTTCCCCAAGGAGTACGTGGAGCGCCCCGAGAAGACGCGGTCCAACCAGGCGGACTTCGCCGCTTTTTACCGAGAGTTAAACGGAAAGGAGCAGGGCCCATGTATTCCCTGAAGCAAATCAACGAGGCCGTCCGCGGCGACCCCGCCGCCTTCGCCCAGGAGTGCGACGCGCTGTTTGCAAAAAAGGTGGAGACCGCCGCCGGGAAGATTGCGGACCACCGGGGGGAGTCCCACATCATCCTCCTCTCCGGCCCCTCCGGCTCCGGAAAGACCACCACCGCGCTGAAAATTGAGGAGAAGCTGGTGGAGATGGGCATAGAGACCCACACGATCTCTATGGATAACTATTTCAAGACCATGGACCCGGAGACCTTTCCCCGGAACCGGGAGGGGGCCATTGACTACGAGTCCCCCTTCTGCCTGGATGTGGACCTGCTGAATCAGCACTTCGCCATGCTGGACCGGGGAGAGTTGATTCACATCCCCAAGTACGAGTTTGCCCGGCAGATGCGGTCGGACATCTTCGCCCGGCCCATGCGCCTGGGGAAGGACGACATGGCGATTTTCGAGGGCATCCACGCTCTGAACGACATCATCGTGGGAAAGAACCCCAGGGCCTTCAAGCTCTATATCGCGGCCCGGAGCGACATCCTGGACGAGAACGGGACCCTGGTCTTCGACAAGTCCTGGATCCGCCTCTGCCGCCGCATTGTCCGGGATTTCAAGTTCCGGGGCAGCGACGCGGCCTTCACCCTCAAGCTGTGGGAGAACGTCCGCCGGGGAGAGCGCCTGTATATCTCCCCCTACAAGGAAAACGCGGACCTGATGTTCGACTCCTCCCTGGCCCTCAGCGCCAGCGCCCTGAAGCCCTTTGTGGTCCCCCTGCTGGAGGAAATTCCCCGGGGCAGATACCAGGTGGTGGAGGACATCCTCCGGGGCCTGGACAAAATCGAGCCCCTGGACGAGAAGTATATCCCCGCCAAGTCCCTGTCTCGGGAGTTCATCGGCGGGAGCCCATACGACAACCATTGAACGGAAGACGAAAGGAGCGGCACTATGAGCAAACAGGAGAAATTCTATGACCTGCTGGGCACCCTCCAGGCCGGCGTGGAGGCCGTGGGAACCCTGGCTTTGGGGACCCTGGGCCTGGCCTGTGAAGGCGCGGAAAAGATTGCGGAGGGCGTCAAGCTCCGCTACCAGGCCGCCCGTGTGGAGGGCGAGATGGACGAGAAGCTGATGGAGGCCGGAGAAATTGTCTACGGCACCCACTCCGGAAACCTCACGGAGTCCGAGGAGCTGCTGGAAAAGCTCCGGGAGATCGACGTTCTGAAAGCCCAGCTGGCGGAGCTCAACGAGACCCTGGGGAGGACGCCGGAGGGCCCCGTCTGCCCCAGCTGCGGCGAGATCGCGGAGGAGGGAGACCAGTTCTGCCGCGCCTGCGGCGAAAAGCTGAACTGACGGGAGGACGGATATGGAATTCTACACGTATCAACAGGTTCAGGAGAGCGCCCAGGCCCTCCGGGAAAAGCTGAACGGCTTCCAGCCCCAGGCGCTGGTAATCCTGGGCTCCGGCCTGGGTGCCCTGGCGGACGAGATGGAAAGCCCCATCGCCGTGCCCTATGCGGAAGTCCCCCACATGAAGCGCTCCACCGCCCCCGGCCACAAGGGCCAATTCCTCTTCGGGAAGCTGGCGGGCCGGGACGCGGCCGTCATGCAGGGCCGCCTCCACACTTATGAGGGCTGGTCCTTCGCCGACGCGGCCTATCCCGTCCGGGTGGCCCGGGCCCTGGGCGTCAAGACCCTGGTGGTAACCAACGCCGCCGGGGCGGTGAACACCGCCTGGTCCGCCGGGGACATCATGCTGATCACGGACCACATCAAGCTCTTCGGCGTCAGCCCCCTCTGCGGGCCCAACATGGACGAGCTGGGCCCCCGCTTCCCGGACATGAGCCACGTCTACACCCCCGCCCTCCAGGAGAAGGCCCGCGCCGCCGCCAAGGCCCAGGGTCTGGACCTGAAGGAAGGCGTCTATATGTTCTTCCCCGGCCCCCAGTACGAGACCCCGGCGGAGGTGAAGGCGGCCCGCCTCCTGGGCGCGGACGCCGTGGGCATGTCCACGGTGCCGGAGGCCATCACCGCCGCCCACTGCGGCATGGAGGTCCTGGGCTTCACCCTGTGCACCAACATGGCGGCGGGGGTACTGCCCCAGCCCCTTTCCGGCGACGAGGTCATCGCGGCGGGAGAGGCCGCGGGCCCCAAGTTCACCGCCCTGGTGAAGGGCTGCCTGGAGCGCATATGAGAATTTGAGAGAGCGGGTTGTGCCGCTGGAGGGAATCTGGTTATAAGGCGGGTCCTAGTCCCATAAAGTGGACAATGGGGCCCGCCCCTCACGGACAAAGGCTGTCCGCGCATTTTTTAGAGTATTCGAGGTAAACTTTTCATGTCGACGAAGAAGAAACAGTCCTTCCTGGGCGGCGCGGCCATCCTGGCCTCCGCGGTGGCCATTGTCAAAATCCTGGGCGCGGTGTATAAAATCCCCTTTGGAAACATCGTCGGTCCCGAGGGGCAGACCTATTTCAATGTGGCCTACAACATCTATAACGTACTGCTGACCATCTCCACCGCCGGCCTTCCCCTGGCCATTTCCAAGCTCACCAGCCAGGCCCACACCCAGGGCCGGGAGAACCAGAAGCGGAAGATTTTTTCGACGGCCATCTGGCTCTTTTTCGCCATGGGCCTGACGGGGTCCCTGCTGATGTTTTTCGGCGCGGAGCGGCTGGCGGCCTTCATGAACGAGCCCCTGGGCTACTGGCCCATCCGGGCGCTGGCTCCGGCGGTGTTCTGCGTGTGCCTCCTGGCCTGTATGCGGGGTTACACCCAGGGCCAGGGGAACATGACCCCCACCGCCGTCTCTCAGATTTTAGAGGCCCTGTGCAAGCTGGGCCTGGGCCTGGCCCTGGCCTGGTACTTCCTCAAGCTGGGCCTGGGCCTGGATATTGCCGCCGCCGGGGCCATCCTGGGCGTCACCGCCGGGACGTTTTTGTCCCTGCTGTACCTGATTTTCTATCTTCTGCGCCACCGGGATCGGAAGACCTCTCTGGACGTGCCCGACGGCGGCGGGAAGCTGATGCGCCAGATTCTGGCCATCGGCATTCCCATTACCCTGAGCAACTCGGCCATGAGCATCATCACCCTGGTGGATACCAAAATCGTCCTGGGGCGGCTGCGGGACATCCCCGCCCTGGCGGACTCGGCGGCGGAGCTGTTCGGCCAGTATACCTTCGGCATGAACCTCATCAACCTGCCGCCCTCCTTTGTGTTCCCCGTCACCATGAGCCTGATTCCCTTCGCGGCGGCGGCGCTGACCCGCCGGGACCACGCGGAGGCGGGCCGAATCGTCTCTTCCGGCTTCCGGATTGTGGCGGTGCTGGCCATCCCCGCCGGGGTGGGGTTGAGCGTAGTGGGCGGTCCGGCCCTCCAGATGCTCTTCCCCCTCCGCCAGGCAGACGCCATTGCCGCCGGGCCCCATATGCGCTGGCTGGGCCTGGCCTGTATCTTCATGTGCCTGATGAACCTGACCAACGTGATTTTACAAACCTACGGCAAAGAGATGATTCCCATTTGGACGGTGATTGCGGGCGGCGTCACAAAGGTGGTTATGAACTATATCCTGGTGGGAAACCCGGATATCAATATCCACGGCGCGCCTGTCTCCACCCTGTGCTGCTATGTGGTGATTGTGTGCTTAAACCTGTTCTTCGTCTGGAAGTACTCCCCGGAGAAGCCCCATTATCTCCAGATTTTCGTCAAGCCGGTCATCGCCTCCGCCCTCATGGGCGGCGCTGTTTGGGCGGTCCACGGCTTTGTGAGCCGGGCTCTCTCGGGACACTCGGCCTACGGAGCCAACGCCGTGGCGACCCTCATCGGCATCCTGGCGGGAGTAATCGTTTACGCCGTTTTGGTGGTAGCTATGCGGATTTTGCGGGCGGAGGACCTGAAAACGGTGCCCCATGGGGCAAAACTGGCGAAATTGTTGCATTTGCGCTAAAAGATCCGGAAAATTAGCAAAATATATGAATTCATCTCAACTTTTTTTTCGAAATTTCTTGCAAAGGCGGGCAATCTATGGTAGATTTTCAATGTAAGCGCCGTTACGGCTGGGCGGATTTTCTGGAAATCATGCGCCTGCTCCGGGCGCCGGGGGGCTGCCCCTGGGACGCGGAGCAGACCCACGAATCCATCCGCCGGAACTTCTTGGAAGAAACTTACGAGGCCCTGGACGCCATCGACCGGGACGACCCGGCCGATATGTGCGAGGAGCTGGGGGACGTGCTGATGCAGGCGGTCTTCCACGCCCAGATCGAGACGGAGCGGGGCCGCTTCACCATGGACGACGTCGTCGACGGCGTGGCGCAGAAGCTGGTGTACCGCCATCCCCATGTCTTCGGGAACACAGAGGTGGCGGACAGCCGGGAGGTTTTGGTAAACTGGGAGGCGCTGAAGCGCAAGGAGAAATCCCAGGCCACCACCGCCGACGCCATTGAGTCCGTGCCCCATACCTTGCCCGCCCTCTGGCGGGCGGAGAAAATCGGCTCGAAAACCGCCAAGGCGGGCTTTGATTGGTCCGGTCCCCTCAGCGCCCTGGGGAAGCTGGAGGAGGAGGTCCGGGAACTGCGGGAAGCCCTGGAGGCCGGAGGCGCGGCGGACGGGCCCCACGGCGTCCGGGAGGAGCTGGGGGACCTGCTCTTCATCACCGCCAAGGTGGCCCAGATGTCCGGCGTGGACCCGGAGGACGCCCTCCACCGGGCCTGCGACAAGTTCGACGGGCGCTTCCGCCGGGTGGAGGCCATGGCGGACAAGCCCCTGGGCGAATACGCCGAGGCGGAGCTGGTGGAGCTCTGGAAATCCGCCAAAAACGAGGAGTCTTAACACGCCATTGCGTTAAGAATATAGGAACCCAGAACACAAATGATTGCAGGAGGATACCATTCATGAACAAAGCAGAACTCATCAACGTTGTTTCCGAGGCCGCGGAGGTCTCCAAAAAAGACGCCGAGGTCGTTATCACCGCCACGCTGGACGCCATCACCGACGCGCTGAAAGAGGGCGAGAAGGTCCAGCTGGTGGGCTTTGGCTCCTTTGAGGTGAAGGCGCGGGCCGCCCGGGTGGGCCGGAACCCCAAGACCAAGGAGCCCATCGAGATTCCCGCCTCCAAGGTGCCCGTGTTCAAGGCCGGCAAGGTCCTGAAGGACATCGTGGGCGGCTGACCTGGGGAAACGCTCCGTTTTGAACAGCCGGCAGGTCTGCCGGCTGTTTACTTTTCCAAGGAAAGGAGGGCGCGCCATGCGCCTGGACAAATATTTGAAGGTCTCCCGCCTCATCAAGCGGCGGACCATGGCCAACGAGGCCTGCGACAACGGGCTGGTTTCCGTCAACGGCCGCCCCGCCCGGGCTTCCTACGAGGTGAAGGCGGGGGACCAAATCACGCTGCGCCTGGGGGCCCGGGAGGTAACGGTGGAGGTGCTGTCCGTCCAGGAGACGGTCCGGCAGGCCGACGCCGCCGCGCTTTACAAACAGCTGTCATAAACGGAGCCCTCCCGCCATATCCTTTGGACAGGGAGGGACGAACCATGAACGATTACGCTGTGCCCCAAGCCGCCGCCCACCGCCTGGAGCTGGACGGGCGGGAAAGCCTGACCGTCTCCGGCGTGGAGGACGTAGAGCGCTTCGACGAGACCGGCATCGTCATGTCCACCGCCGTGGGAACCCTGGTCGTCACGGGGGAAGACCTTCATATCGGAAAGCTGTCTCTGGACGGAGGCGAGCTTCACGTGGACGGGAGAATCGACTCCCTGACCTATGAGGACCAGGGCTCCGGCCGGGGGGGCTTCCTGGGCCGCCTGTTCGGTTGAGCATGGAAAGCCGGGCGGCCCAGCAGCTGCTGGTGTTCGGGCAGTCCATTCTCCTGGGGCTGTCCGCCGGACTGCTGTACGATCTGCTGCGCCCCTTCCGGGTACGGGCTCCCCGGGCCACCGCCCTTTTGGACGGGGCCTACTGCCTGGCGGTGGGCGGGGCCATGTTCCTCTTCCTGCTGCGCCGGGCCGAGGGCCAGCTCCGGGGGTTTGTAATCCTGGGAGCCCTGGGGGGCGCGGTCTTGTTTTTCTGCGCGTTTTCGGAGCTTCTGCGCCCCCTGTGGGCTTTTTGGGCGGATACGCTGGCCTTTTTGTGGCGGCTGCTGTGCCTGCCTCTGCGGTGGGCCGGAAATTTTTATAAAAAAACCCTCCGCCGGGGAAAAAACCTCTTTTATTTTTGGCGCAAATGCTTTACAATAAGGAAAAGTGGGTATGGGCCCGGGAAAGGAGAGGGCAGACATGGCAAAGCAGCGAAAAACGCCAAAGGCAGTAAAGCTCCGCACGGGCCTTCTGACCAAGCTGTTAATCGTAATCCTGCTGGCCGCGCTGGTCTGCGAGGTGTACGCCCTGCGGGAGCAGGTCGCGGACGCCGAGGCGGAAAAGGCGCGGGTAGCCGCCGAGGTGGAGGGCAAGCGCCAGGAGAACGACGCCCTGGCGGCGGACATCGAGGAGGGCTGCACGCCTGAGAAAATGCAGGAGATCGCCCGTCGGGAACTGGGCTGGCTTTTGCCCGGGGAGTACGTCTTCGACGTGGGCAGCTGACCGCGCTTTACCCCGCGAATCAAGGGAAGGAGAAACTAGAAACCGTATGGAGCCTCAGGTTGGGAGCATTCTGGAAGGCAAAGTCACCAGCATCATGAAATTCGGCGCCTTTGTGGCGTTGGAAGGAGGCGGCTCCGGGCTGGTACATATCTCGGAGATTGCCAACACCTTTGTGGAGGACGTACACGACCACCTCCAGACGGGGCAGGCCGTAAAGGTCCTTGTTCTGTCCGCGGAGAACGGGCGGGTAAACCTCTCCATTAAAAAGGCCCTGCCTCAGCAGGAGCGGCGGGCGTCCCGTCCCCCCAGGCCGGCCGCAGGCCCTCAGGGCGGCCTCAAGCCGGCGGCGGCCTCCGGGTCCGTCCCGCCGCAGTTCCAGGGCCGGGGAAGGCCGGAACCCCTGCCGCCGTCCGGGGATCAGGCCTTTGAGGACAAGCTGAAGCGCTTCCTCTCCTCCTCCGAGGGGAAGATGGCGGACCTGAACCGCAGCATGGACGGCAAACGGGGGAGACGAAGGAGATAAGAAAGAGACAGAAAAGGCCGCCCGTTCCCGGGCGGCCTTTCTATGGCATAAAAAGGAGCCGCACGGACAAACGCCATGCGGCCCAAGCGGGTGGGATATTGGAAAGCTTCCTATATCAAAGTACCATGCTTTCCAGTTTTTGTCAATTGAAAGTTTTGCCGTTTTTCGGCTTCTTTTGTCGAAAGCCGCCGCCCTGCGGGACGGCGGAAAAAATTTGTGAATCTTTTGAAAAAACGCCGGTTTCCTCTTCCCATTTCAATACAAATATGTTATATTATACAAAAGGGCTCCCGCAAAGGTCCCGACGGCCCTTTTTCACACGAAAGGAGCGATCTCGATGAAGTACACCTACGCTTGCAAAAAGGTCTCCCTCAACGATTCCATCAAGGCTTACACGGAAAAGAAAATCGCCAAGCTGGAAAAGTATTTCCGGGAGGACACCACCGCGTTTGTGACATTTTCGGTGGAGAAGGACCACCGCTGCACAGTGGAGATCACCGTTCGGAGCGGCGGCGCACTGCTCCGGGCCCAGACGGAAGCGCCGGACGGCGATATGCGCGGCGCCGTGGACGCCGCCGTGGGCTATATCGAGCGCCAGATTTTGAAGAACAAGACCCGGCTCTCCAAGCGCCTGCGGAGCGAGGGCTTCCCGCCTCCCGCCCCGGCCACCGACTTCGACGTGGCGGAGGAGAAGGAGTTCCCCGTGGTCCGCACCAAGCGCTTCGCCGTGAAGCCCATGAGCACGGAGGAAGCCATTTTGCAGATGAACCTGCTGGACCACAGCTTCTTCGTCTTCCGCAGCAGCGAGGACGACAGCCTGTGCATCGTCTACCGCCGCAAAAGCGGCGGCTACGGCCTCATCGTTACCGACGAGGAGGAATAAGCTCCGGTTTGAAGCGGCGCCGGGCTTACAAGGAACCCTGCCGGGGGCGCACAATTCTTGTGCGCCCCCGGTTTATCTTCGGGCTTTACGCTCCGCTCAGGGCGCAGGAGGCCCACACCGCGTTGTGGTCGGAAAGCTCCTCCCCCGTAAACGCCGCCAGGGCGCTGCCGGGCAGGGCGAAGCCGCAGTCCGCCTTTTGGGTGGAGATGGTGCGGCTCTCCCCCGCCTCCAGGCCCCGGACCAGCAGCCAGTCCAGGCGCAGATCCAAATGCCCTCCACCGGGCAGGGGCTTGCGCCGGGTGGGGACGGCTTTTTCCGGCAGGAGGCGGTAGCCCGCTTCCTCCGCCGCCGGGAGGCATTCCTCCCAATTCGCCACATCCTCCAGACACCGGCGCTGGAGCTCCTCGCTTCCCGCCACGGCCCGAATGGCGTCCTTGTCCCGGCCGTCAAAGGTGTTGGTGTTCAGGTCGCCCCCCAGGACGACGGGCATGCCGGGGAACATGGCCTCCGCCTCCGCCAGCACGGTTTCCAGCTGGGCCCGGCGTCCCGGACCGTGGGTCCGGTTCTCCAGGTGGATGGTCCCCACGCCCACGGGCTTCCCCGCCACGTCCAGCTCCGCCAAGATGGCCAGCCGCCCGCCAATCCGCCGCTGACGGTCAAAGTACCAATTGTACTGCTCCGGCAGGCGGACCACCTTGGCCCGCTTAATGGGCCAGCGGGAAAAGACGGCGTTGCCGTGGAAGCCCTTGGGGTCCTCCCCGTTCACCAGCTCGATGAACTCCAGGCCGAATACCGCATTCATCCCCAGCCGCTTCGCCAGCTCCAGGGTGGTGTTCTTCCCGCCGGAGCGGACACAGCCGTCGTCCAGCTCATTGGCCAGAATCACGTCGAAGGGCCGGGCCGCCGGGCAGGTCTCCAAAAAATCCCCCAGTTCCTCCAGGCACACGCCCCGCTCCATATTGAACACCAGCATCCCCAGGGCCTCCGGGGCCTGGACCGGAGGCTGGACCAGATTGTGGATCTCCGCCTGAGAAAATTGGGGAATCCTCGCCATGACCTCCGTCTGGGCACTATGGTCCAGCAGCGCTCCCAGGCGCTGCCGCTCCTCGTTGGACAGTTCCTTCATTGTGATTCTCCTCCTTCTGTTTCCTTGGCGGACCGTACCGCCGGTTCCGTTTGGCCGCCGGACGGTCCGTGCCGAAATTCAGGTTAATTCAGGTTCTTTCTCCTTGCATTATAAACGCCGGGCGGGTAAAACGCAAGGACAGCGCGCCCTTTTTGACGGGAAAGCGGCAAGTTTTCCTTGCATTCTCTCCGGATCCGTGTTACAGTAGCGCTGGGACGATTCGCCGTCCCCAGAACAAAAGACAAGTGAATCGCCAGGGGGGCTGCCGCGCAGCTGAGAGTAAGGCATTTGGCCTTTGACCCTTTGAACCTGTTGGGTAATGCCAGCGTAGGAAGTCGTTTCTGAAGCAGTCAGAGCATCCGTATGGCATAGCTTGCCGGATGTTCTGATTTTATTTTTTTGGAGGAACCGAACATGAAAGCAAACGCCGCTATCCAAATTCTGCCCGCCGCGCCCAGCGACCGGGAAACCGTCCGCATCGTGGACGAGGTCATCGCCTACATCCGGTCCACCGGCCTGCACTGTTTTGTGGGCCCCAGCGAGACCTGCGTCGAGGGAGAGGACCTTCACCAGCTGATGGAGATCGTGGAGAACTGCATGCGAGTTGCCAACCGGGCGGGCAGCGAGAAGGTCTCCGCCTACGTGAAGCTGGTCTACAAGCCCGAGGGAAGCGTGCTGGGAATTGATGAAAAAGTCGGAAAGCACCGGCAGTAAGCTGCCCGCCGCCGGGTCCCTGGCGGCAGTCGCGCTCCTGTGGCTGCTGGCCTCGGAGGGAAAGCTGGTCCCCTCGTTTCTGCTGCCCTCCCCCGCCGCAGTCTGCCGGGCCCTGGCGGAGGACGCTCCGGTTCTGCTGGAAAACGCCGCCGTGACGCTGCTGGAAGCCGCTCTGGGCCTTGCCGCCGGAATCCTGTCGGCGCTGGTTCTGGCAACCCTGATGCACCGGGTTCCGGCCCTGTACCGGGCGCTGTACCCCATTTTGGTCATCACCCAGACCATCCCCACCGTGGCCCTGGCGCCGCTGCTGGTGCTCTGGATGGGCTTCGGCATGGCCCCCAAGGTGACTCTGGTGGCCCTGACCACCTTCTTCCCCATCGCCGTCAGCCTGCTGGAGGGCTACGCCGGCGCCGACCGGGCGTCGGCGGACCTGCTGCGGTCCATGGGAGCGAACCGCGGGCAGATCTTCCGGCATCTGGAGTTTCCCTCCGCCTTAAGTCATTTCTTCTCCGGCCTCCGGGTCTCCGCGTCCTACGCGGTGGTGGGAGCGGTGATCTCCGAGTGGCTGGGGGGCTTCCGGGGCCTGGGCGTCTACATGACCCGTGTAAAAAAGGCCTACGCCTTTGACAAGATGTTCGCCGTGATCCTGGTCATCGTCGCCGTCAGCTTGCTGCTGATGGCCCTGGTGACGGCGCTGCAGCGGCGGGCCTGCCCCTGGGAGGCCTATGAAAAAATTGAAAGGAACGATTAGACAATGAACCATTGGAAAACGGCGGTTCTCCTGCCGGTCCTGCTTCTGCTCCTCTCCGCCTGCGGGGCGGGTTCCGAAAAGACGGCGGACGGCGGCCTCGCCCCCGTGGCCATCTGCCTGGCTGGGACGCCCAACACGAACCACACCGGCTTGTACGCCGCCCTGTCCCTGGGC
>VSMY01000044.1 GCA_009773995.1 Oscillibacter sp.
TCGTAACCGGTGATGACACCGATACGGTTCAGAACGGCAACTGCTTCCTCGTACTGGATCTCGTCCTTGTCGGTGAGGTCCTTGTACTCGGTGGCTCCCGCGCTGATGGTGACCAGAGACATGGTCATAATCAATGCGAGAACCAGGGACAGGAATTTCTTCATTGAACATTCCTCCTTTAAAGATTACGGTCCGCTCGAACTTCCAACGCCCCCTCCAGGATTCGTGTCGGGGCTAGCCTCTTCCCACATCAAGCCTGGAATTGGCCTCTTCCGTCCGTCGTCCGCACGCTCAATGTACCAGTCTCCCGTCCGTTTGTCTATAGATTTGGCCCAGTTGTAATTTGTTTGATAATTGCCGAGATTTTATCTTGTTTATGTGAAAAATGTTTGTAACAAAATTTGGATACCGCCGTCAGACGCCACTCTTTTCGCTTCCGCCTCCGGCGGGAATGGCCAGGCCGGCCTCCGGCTCCGGCGGGGCCTTTTCATTATTTAATATGTACCGCTGCCGGTCCTGGAGAATGCTTCCCCGCGCCAGCATCCGCTGGAGCAGCGGGCGGCACTGGCTCACGCCGATGCCCAGCAGCCGGGCTACGTCCTGGCGGTAAGCGAAGCCCTCCCGCTCCAGGTATTCCAGGACGGCGGCCTCCTGCCGCTCCGGCGGAACCACGCTTTCAGGCAGGTAGTACCGGGCCCCCACCTGAGTCAGCCGTCCCCGGCTCACCAGCTGCTTGAGCCGGTTGTAAGCGGTGGTCCGGGAGACGTTCAGCAAGGCGCACACATCATTCCGGGTGATCCAGCCCTCCCGGCGGACCTGGGAGAGTATCTGCCCCTCCCCGCCGGAGCGCAGGGCGCAGTCCACCCGCAGATCCCGGAGCGTAAGGTTGTCCAGCCCCGCCCGGATCAGCGCAGCCCGGACCAGCTTGGAAAGCCGGGTCCGGTCATAGGGCTGGCGGCTTCTGGGAGCGGTGAGAACAGGGCCCTCCCGTCCCTCCCGCCGGGCCAGCTCCTCCAAGGCCTTTTTGGCCCCGCCGCTGAGAGGGACCTCCCGCTGGGGAAGGCAGAGACGGTCTCCCCGCACCTGGTCCCACGTCAGGGAGATGAGCTCTTCCAGCCGCAGCCCCGCCTGCCAGGTCAGCCACAGGGCAATTCCGGCGGGGCTGGTCCCCTCGGCCCGCAGGAGCTTCCACAGGGCGAACTCGTCAATCTGGGCGGAGTCCTCCCGGCGGATGCGGGTGGAAATTTTTTTCTCCTCCAAGTGCTCCGCGAAATGGACATTGAGTCCCGCCGCCTCCACGCCGGTAATCCGGGAGACATACTGCCAGTCATGCTCCTGCAGCTGCCGGAGGATGAAGTCATGACGCAAATCGATGAGCCGGACCGACGTTTGTCCCTGCTTGTCCAGGGCCGTCCGGGCCAGCCGGGAAATGGACTGGGGCGTCAGGGGCTTCCGGTCCCGGTCCGAGAGAACCACCGCCTCCTGGCTCCGGTCCCGCCCGTCCCGAAGCGCCTGGAGCCAGTCCGACAGCTCCCGCCCGATGGGGACCTTCCGATCCGGCAGGACGAGGCACCCGTCCAGAAAGTCCACCTGTTCCCAGGTAAGGTGCTGGATTTCATCCCGCAGCAGCCCGGCCTGCCAAGCCAGGCGCAGCACGGCCCCCGCGGCGTTTCCGGGATTTTCCCGCAGCGCCTGCTCCATAGCCCCCGCGTCAGGGCGGTTGACGACGTACTCCTGCATAGCGGCCCCCTTATGTTACACTTATATATCAAATAAAGCGTCTGTTTTTCATGGAGAAGCTTGCTTATTTTTCTGAGTTTTTCTGGAAATTTCAGCTCTGTGCCGGATTCCATTTGTTACAATTATTTGATATAATTTGACCATCCTTTGAAAACCGTGAAATCCTTGTGCCACAATGGACACAAGGATTTCTCTGCGTACATAATACGCCAAAAGATAGCAAAAATCAATATCTTTCAACATATTTTGCGCTTTGGTCCCCCACGATAGACTGGACAAAACAAGTTGAAAGGAGTGGCATTCTATGACAAAGCAAGAGCGCGTCGCCATTGGCCAGCGCCTGCGGCAGCAGCGGAACCGCCTGGGACTGACCCGGGAGCAGTTCGCGGAGCTGGCGGACATCGGCGCCGGGTACTATGGACAGATTGAGGTGGGCACCTCCCAGATGTCCATTGACACCCTCATCAAAGTGGCCCGGACCTCCCGGCTGTCCTTGGAGTACATACTCTTTGGAGAGGAAGGCGGAGAGACGGACACGGGTTCCCTGGAGACGCTTCTGCGGGGCTGTACGCCCCGGGAACTCCGCCTGGCGGAGAAGGTCCTCCAGCTCTTCCTCCTCCGGGGAGACTGAGGGCGCAAAAAAAGAGAGGCCCCTCGGGGCCTCTCTCCCTTTGCCGGACGTTCCGGCGATTATTACCGTATGAAATTCATCATGGGCCTCTGGGCCGCCTCCGGGGCGGGGAGCTTCGTCTCATGGAGGACCTTGACCATCCAGGCCATGTCCCGGCCCAGCCGGGCGGCTACGGCCATGCCCTCCTCATCCTGGGCGGCCTCGCCGGGGTCCGCCCCGTGGACCACGCCCCAGTAATCGGAGGTCATCAAAATCATCTCCATAGCGTCCATGGTCCCCAGCAGCTGCTGGTAGGTCTCCATGCCTCCGCTCCGGCGCAGGGTGCACAGGGCCCCGCCCACCTTGTGGTGGAGCTGGTTCACCCCGCAGCCCGTCGCCAGCATCAGGCGGTCCAGCACGCACTTCATGCCCCCGGCGATGCCCCCGTGATACACCGGGGAGGCCAGGAGGATGCCGTCCGCCTCGATACAGGCGGCGATGATTTCGTTCACCCCGTCCCCGTCCTGGACGCAGCGAAGGCTCCCGGTGTTCAGGCAGTGATAGCAGGCCATGCAGGGCCGGACCTTCGCTCCGGGCTGAAAGACCTGGAACTCTACGCCGGCGGCCTGAATTTCCCGGCCCGCGGCCTCCAGAACCAGAGCGGTGTTCCCGTTTTTCCGGGGGCTTCCGTTGATGGCGACGATTTTCATAGGGGTTCCTCCTTATGTTTTATTGGAATGTTTTTTCCGAACGATGAAACGCCAGAGCAAGATCCCCTGGGCCAGCAGCACGAGGGCCGAGACCGCCTTCAAAAACCCCAGGGCGGTGAAGGGCTTAAAATACCAGCTCCATTTCTCCAGCCGGCAGTGGGCCGTAAACCAATAAGACGACAAAAAGCTGACCAGGTTTCCCCCCAGCAGCATCGGAATGTCTCGCGTCCTGACGGCCAGCCAGAACAGCAGCACCGCCCAAACCAGCAGCGGAAGGTATCCCTTCATGCTCCTATAGGCAGCGTCGGCATATGTTCCCCAAAAGACGTAGGGGCATACACTGACCAGCAGAACTCCCAGCTGGACGGCCCATTTTTCCTTCACGGCGTTCCCCCCCTTTTATCAGGTAATTTTATTATACCGGGCCAAATGCAAAATTGCAAGAATTTCGGGAAACCCCCTTTTTCTTCCGCCCGAAGTGCGCTATAATAGCACCCGTAAATTCAAACCTACGGAGGATGATTATGCGCCAAAACGAAATGTTTCTTTTGAAATTAGGAGAAGTGGTCCTGAAGGGTCAGAACCGCCGCTCCTTTGAGGACCGGCTGGTGGCCAACACGGCCCGCCGCCTGAAGTCCTGCGGCAGCTTCCAGGTCTACATCCGCCAGAGCACCATCTACGCCGAGCCCACCACGGACCGCTGCGACATGGAGGCGGCCTACGCCGCCGCCCGGCAGGTCTTCGGCGTGGTGAGCGTTGCCCGGGCGGTCCCCTGCGAGAAAACCGTGGAGGCCATCGTGGAAACCGCCAAAGACTACCTGGCGGACGCCTTCGCCTCCGCCAGGAGCTTCAAGGTGGAGAGCAAGCGGGCGGACAAGAACTATCCCCTGAACTCCATCCAGCTCTCCCAGGCCGTGGGCGGCGAACTGGCGGAGGCGTTCCCCCAGGTGACGGTGGACGTCCACAACCCGGACCTGACGGTTCACGTGGAGATTCGGGAGAAGCACGCCTACGTCCACGCCCCCGCCGTTCCCGGAGCGGGCGGGCTCCCCGTGGGCATGGGGGGCCACGCCGTCAGCCTCCTCTCCGGGGGGCTGGACAGCCCCGTGTCCTCCTGGATGATGGCCCGCCGGGGCGTGGAGCTGGAGATGGTCCACTTCGTCTCCCCGCCCTATACCTCTCAGCAGGCCCAGGACAAGGTCCTGGAACTGGCCTATCTGCTGACGGCCTACTGCGGCCGCCTCCGGGTCCACATCGTGCCCTTCACGGAGATCCAGGAGGAGATCCGAAAGAACTGCCCGGAGGAGTATTTCACCCTCATCATGCGCCGCTTCATGATGCGCCTGGCCCAGGCCATCGCCCAGCGGGCGGGGGCCAAGGCTCTGATCACCGGCGAATCCCTGGGCCAGGTGGCCAGCCAGACCATGATGGCCCTGGCCGTCACCGACGACGTGACGGAGATGCCGGTCCTCCGGCCCCTCATCGGCATGGACAAGGTGGAGATCATCCGGATGTCCCGGGAGATCGGGACCTACGACACCTCCATCCTGCCCTATGAGGACTGCTGCACGGTCTTCACCCCCCGGCATCCGGCCACCCGGCCCAAGGTGGAGGACGTCCGGGCGGCGGAAGCCAAGCTGGATGTTGACGGGCTTATGGCCCGCTCCCTGGAGGGGGAGGAATGGGTCTGGGTCAAGCCCTGAGAAAGGAAGATCACGCCATGTCACACACCGCCGAACTCATCGCCGTAGGCACCGAGCTGCTTCTGGGCAACATCGCCAACACCAACGCCCAGGTCCTGAGTCAAAGCCTCTCCGCTTTAGGCGTCAACGTCTTCTGGCACACCGTGGTAGGCGACAACCCCCAGCGCCTGAAGGAGGCCCTGAACATCGCCCGGAAGCGGGCGGACATCCTCATCACCACCGGGGGCCTGGGTCCCACCTATGACGATTTGACCAAGCAGACCATCTGCGAGGCCTTCGGCAAGCCCCTCATCCTCCATCCCGACATTCTGGAGGATATCCGGGCCTTCTACGAATCCGCCCTTCACGTCCCCATGCCGGAGAACAACACCCAGCAGGCCCAGCTGCCGGAGGGCTGCACGGTCTTCGACAACCCCGTGGGCACCGCCCCCGGCTGCGCCTTCGAGGCGGAGGGCGTCCACGTCCTCATGCTCCCCGGCCCGCCCCACGAGATGGAAACCATGCTCCACCGCCACGCAGAGCCCTATCTGCGCAAGCTCTCCCACGAGGTTATCGTCTCTCAGGACATCATGACCTTCGGCATGGGGGAATCTTCCGTCGACGAGCTCCTGCATGAAAAAATGGCCCGCATGACCAACCCCACCCTGGCCACCTACGCCAAACCCTGCGAGGTCCGCCTCCGGGCCACCGCCAAGGCCCCCACCCGAGAAGCGGCGGAGGCCATGCTGTCCCCGGTGCTGGAGGAGGTCCGGTCCGCCCTTGGAAACGTCATCTACGGTGTGGACGTCGCGGACCTGGCGGCGTGCTGCCATGCCCAGCTCCTTCGCCGGGGGCTTACCCTGGCCACCGCCGAGAGCTGCACCGGCGGCCTGGTGGCGGAGCGAATGACCGCCATCCCCGGAGCCTCCGCCGTCTACCGGGGCGGCGTGGTCAGCTACTGGACCAGCGTGAAGGCGGACCTTCTCCACGTCTCCCAGGATATCCTGGACACATACGGCCCCGTCTCCGCCGAGTGCGCCCGTGCCATGGCGGAGGGCGTCCGCCGGATCACCGGGGCGGACCTGGGCGTCTCCGTCACCGGCGCGGCGGGCCCGGACCCGGACGAGCGGGGCGTTCCCGTGGGGATCGTGTACATCGGCCTTGCCACGCCGGAGAGGACCTTCTGCCGCCCCCTGGACTTCGGCCGCCGCAGGAGGGACCGCATCCAGGGCCTTGCCGCCAATCACGCCTTTGACGTGGTCCGGCGCTGGCTCCAGGGCCTCCCGGTGGAACAAATCTGACCCGTTCCGCCATTTTCCCCTTGCCTTTCCGCCGGAAACCTGCTATACTTGCCCCTTGTAACCTCACGCGCCGGGACCCGGCGCGAATATAATACAAAGGAACGGATTCATGAAAACGATTTTTCTCGTGGACGGAGACAACAACATCGGCACCGGCCTGACGGGCGTCGACATGCTCTCAGACCAGGACACCGTCCTCATCTTCTACCAGAAGGAAAAGGGCCTGGCCCTCAGCAAGCTCCAGAAACTCTGCTCCGGGACGGCGGCGGACGTGCAGTATATCGAGAGCGTCCGGGGCGGCAAGAACTCCATTGATTTCCAGATCATCACCGAGCTGGGCGTCCTGGTGGGCAAACGGGAGGCGGACTATGCCTACGTCATCAGCCAGGACAAGGGCTACGCCGCCTCCATCGACGCGCTTCAGGCCCGCTACGCCAACGCTTTTCAGGAGGTAGCCCTGCGCCCCTCCATCGAAAGCTGTCTCCACCTGCCCTTCGTCCTCCGCTCGGCGGACCGCCAGGAGCTGTGCAACGCCCTGGTAAAGGAATACGGCTCCGCCCAGGGCTGCGCCCTGTACAACCACCTCAAGCGCATCTTCCAGGCCCCGGAGCCCGAGCCGGAAAAGGCCGTAAAGGTGACCCGCCCCCGCCGGGGCGGCCGGAGGAAAAAACCCGCCGCCCAGGAGCCGGAGGAATAAGTCCCCAAGCGAACTGCCGCCCATCCGGGCGGCAGTTTTCTTTTGGCCCCCTCCCCCCGGTTCGACAGCATTCGACAAAATTCGATAAATTTCTTGTGTTTTCCCCCGTCCTTTGCTATGATGTTTCCGGGGGAGGCAGTCTTTTCCTGGGCTTGGACCGCCGCTCCCGGCACATGCTAACCCAGACGCTTCCAGAGGGCGAGACCGCTCCGGGAGTTTCGCCGGAAAGGAGACCGCCCCATGGATTTGGACCTCTCGCTGCTGCCCCAGGCCGCCGCGCAGATGCGCGGAGCCCTGAGCAGCCTGTATTTTGCCGCCGCCCGGCTGGCCCCCGCCGCCGCACGGGAGCAGGACCCGAAGCTGGACGCCAAGGCCGCCCTGGTGGACCAGAGCTACTACCGCCTGATCCGCCTGGTAACCAATCTCTCCGCCACCCGCTACCTGAGCGAGGAACCCCTGCCCCTCCGGGACCGGGACATCGTGGAGTTCGTGGCGGACATCTTTGCCAAGGCCGCCTCCCTGGCCCCCCTCCGGGGGCTGGAGACCCGCCTTGTCTGCGCCGCGGACAGCCACATCTGCGCCTTCTGCCCCGACGCGCTGGAACAGCTTCTTTACCAGCTCTTGTCCAACGCCTTCAAATTCACCCCCGCCGGGGGCCTTATCACCGTGGAGCTGCGGCTGACGGGCGGCCGGGTCTTTCTCTCTGTGGAGGATACCGGCCCCGGCATCGACCCGGAACGGCTGGAAACGCTTTTCGACAGCTACCACCAAGCGGAGCAGCCCGCCCCGCCGCCCCAGGGCCTGGGGCTGGGCCTGGCCCTGTGCCGGGGCATCGCCCAGGGCCATGGCGGAACCGTTACGGCGGAGTCCCACCAGGGAAAGGGGAGCCGCTTCACCTTCTCCATGCCGGACCGTCTCAGCGGGGCCGCCCTCTCCGACGTTCTCTTTGACTACGGCGGCGGCTTTAACCACGCCCTCATGGCCCTGTCGGAGGCCATGCCCCCGGAGGCGTTTAACATCCGCAATCACTAAGCAGGCGGGACCGGCCCTTACAGGGCCGGTCCTGTTTCGTTCCCGGCGGCGCCGCTTCACGCAAATTTTACGCAAACCCCGGCAAAATTCACAAAAGTCTTCTTGCGCCCCCCGGTTTTTTCCAGTATACTATGGTTGAAACCATTTCAAACAGGGGAGGAACCGCCTTGCAGGACCGTTACAAAAACCTATTCCCGGCCACGCTGGTATTCTCCATCGGGCTGATGCTCCTGGGCCTGACCCTGGAGGCCCCCATGGACATCCTGAGGGGACTGTACCACATCGTCACCATGCAGGACCTGCTGATTACGGACTATGTGTCCATCGGCGGCCCCGGCGCGGCCCTGGTGAACGCCGGGCTGGTGACGGTCATCTCCGTCTGCATCGTCAAATTCTCCGGGGACCCCTTCAACGGCTTCACCATCGTAGAGATGGGACTGATGGCGGGCTTTTCTCTCTTCGGGAAAAACTTTCTCAACATCTGGCCCATCGTCCTGGGCACCTGGCTTTACGCCAAGTACCAGCGGGAGCCCTTTTCCAAGCATGCCTCCGTCTCCCTGCTGGCCACCTCCCTGGCCCCGCTGGTGAGCTACATGGCCCTGGGCAGCATCCACGCCAGCCTCCCCCTGGGGCTGGTGACGGGCGTCCTCATCGGCTTCCTCCTGCCCTCCCTCTCCGCCTATACCTATAAGATCCAAAACGGGATGAACCTCTATAACATGGGTTTCGCCTGCGGCCTCCTGGCCATGATGATCGTCCCGGTGCTCACCGCCTTCGGGGACAGCCCGGACTCCGTCCTCTACTGGGCCGAAGGATACAACACCGGCTTCATCGCCGTGCTGAGCCTGCTGTGCTCCACCCTGATCCTCCTGGGCTTCTTTGCCACAGGCGTCCCGGCATGGAGCGTTTGGGCGGGCTACCGCCGCCTCCTTTCCACCACCGGCCGGGCCCCCAGCGACTTTCTCCGCATGTTCGGCTACGGCCCCGTCCTGGTGAACATCGGCGTCAACGGCTTTTTGGGCATGGCCTACGTGCTTTTGGTGGGGGGCGACCTGAACGGCCCCACCATCGGGGGCATCTTCACCATCATGGGCTTCTCCGCCTTCGGCAAGCACGCGCGGAACATCCTCCCCGTCATGCTGGGGGTCTTCATCGGGGCCTACGGCATGCACCACACCCCGGACTATCCCTCCCTCCAGCTGGCGGGCCTCTTCGGCACCACCCTGGCCCCCATCTCCGGCCACTTCGGCTGGCCCTACGGTATCTTGGCGGGCTTTATCCACGCCTCCCTGGTCCTCCAGACCGGGGGGCCCGTGGCGGGGCTGAACCTCTATAACAACGGCTTTTCCGGCGGCCTCATCGCCATCGTCCTCTACCCCACCATCACCGCCATCGCCCGGAAGCGCCGCCCCACCCTCCAAAACGAGGACTACTACGACCAGTTCGAGGAGAGCGCCCCCATCGACACCTCGGACCTGGATGAAACCCACGGCGAATCCGCCCCGCCGGAGCCCCCGGAGAACGAGGCTCTGGAGGCCTGGGCCAGGAAAAATTTCCTGGGCCCGGAATAAAATCCGGCAAAGCCGTCCATGCTTCCCTCAAAGGCCCGAAGGCGGGCCGGGAAGGGAATGGACGACATATGAAAACCGAACAGGCGGGAAAGCTGAAACTTGTGGAAATCCTTCTGCTGCTGTTCCTGGCGGCGTTTCTGGCCACGGGAGCCCTGGCCCTGCAAACGGGGCAGGAACTGTCCGACAAGGTGGTTCGCCTCCATGTGCTGGCCAACTCCGACTCGGAGGAGGACCAGGCCCTGAAATTACAGGTCCGGGACCGCGTCCTGGCCTACGCGGAGCCCCTGCTGGCGGGGGCGGCGGACCGCCGGGAGGCGGAAGCTCTCCTCCGGGGCCGGGTTTTGGAGCTGGAGCGCATTGCCGCCGAGGAGATCCGGACGGAGGGCTATGACTACGCCGTCACCGTGGAGCTGGAGGACACGGTGTTCCCCACCCGGGAGTACGAGGACTTTACCCTCCCCGCCGGGAAGTACCTGGCCCTCCGGGTTGTCATCGGTGCAGGGGAGGGGCGCAACTGGTGGTGCGTGGTGTTCCCGCCCCTGTGCGCCGCCGCCTCGGCGGAGGTGCCGGAGGCTGCCCTGGCCGCCGGGCTGTCCCCCGCTCAGGTGGGCCTCATCACCGAGGAGGACCAGGGCTACGTGCTGAAGAGCAAGCTGGTGGAGTTCTGGCGGGGCCTGGAGGGAAAATTGGATTAGAGAACAAAGGGGCGTCCCATCCGGGACGTCCCTTCTTCATGTTCACGTTTCCTCCGCCCGTTCCGCCATCCTTTTTCTGTCCACGCAGAAATAGGTAAACGCCCCCGCGGCCAGCAGGGCCCCGCTCTCGTCGGTAACCTCCACGTCCACCAGCACCGTGGACCGCCCCCGGCGGCGGACCCGCCCCGCGGCCCGGACGGTCCCGTGGGCCCGGTTGTCCAGGAAGTGCAGGTCCCCATGCTGGGTGACGTAGTGCCGCCCGTCGCTGTGGGCCGCGCCTCCGGCGGCGTCGTCCGCCAGGGTGTACAGCGCCCCGCCGTGGACCATGCCCCAGGGGTTCCGGCTCTCCGGCCGAATGTCCAGGCGGTATACCACGCAGTCCGGCTCCGCCGATTCCAGCTTGATGAAATTGTGGTCCGTAAAGGCGTTGGCTCCCAGCTTCAGCGTCTCCAGCCGGAGCTTTTCCAGGTTCTCCATAACATGTCCTCCTGCGTGCGTAATAAAAAACAGCGTCAGTATACCACAGCCCCGGCCCCTTTTCAACTTTTTTGAAAAGGGGCTTGACAAATGCAGGCCACCGCGTATAATGAACGTATGAACACTCGTTCAACTGTTCATTTGAAAGGAGGCGGGCTCATGGAGGACCGCTACAACGTGGAGTGCTGCGACTTTATCCACGCCCACGAGGACCTTGTGGAGAAGGTCCGGCGGGAGCTGCCGGGAGAGGACACCCTCTACGATTTGACGGAGCTGTTCCGCATCTTCGGGGACTCCACCAGGGTCCGCATCCTGTACGTGCTTTTCGAGGCGGAGATGTGCGTGTGCGACATCGCGGCGCTGCTGGGGATGACCCAGTCGGCCATCTCCCACCAGCTCCGGGCGCTGAAAAACGTCCGGCTGGTGAAGTCCCGGCGGGAGGGGAAGACGGTCTTCTACTCTCTGGCGGACGACCACGTGAAGACCATCATCAACCAGGGCCTGGAGCACGTCCGGGAATGACTTCGTTTTCCCTATGCAAAGACATATCAACATATCAGGAGGAACACACCATGAAAAAGCGTTTCAAGCTCACCGATCTGGACTGCGCCAACTGCGCCGCGAAAATGGAAGAGGCCATCAAAAAAATCGACGGGGTCCACGATGCCACCGTCAGCTTCATGGCCCAGAAAATGACCGTAGACGCGGACGACGCCCGGTTCGACGACATCATGAAGGAGGTCGTGGCCGTCTGCAAAAAGGTGGAGCCCGACTGCGTGATCAACCTGTGAGTTCTTTTTGGGACCGCTGGGCCCCGTTTTATGATCTTGCCCAGCGGACCAACCGGCGCGCAAACGCCGCCGCCGCGGTCCGCGCGGCGGAGCTGATCCCCGCCGGGGCCAGGGTTCTGGACTGCGCCGCCGGAACGGGGCAATTCTCTCTGGCGGCAGCGGAGCGGGCCGCTTCAGTTCTCTGTACGGACCTGTCGGAGGCCATGCTGAAGCAGGCGGAGAAGAAAGCGCGCCGGAAGGGACTTTCCAACCTGCGTTTTGCCCGCCGGGACGTGACCGCCCTGCCGGACCCGGACGGCAGCTTTAACGCGGTAATCGCCGCCAACGTGCTCCATCTGCTCCCGGAGCCGGAAACAGCGGTCCGGGAGCTGTGGCGGGTAACCGCCCCGGGCGGGCGGCTCATCTTGCCCACGTACCTCCAGGGAAAAGCGGGCACGGCCTACGGGACGATGATTCGGATTTACCAGGGAGTAGGCTTTCACTATGAGCATGCCTTCACGCCGGAGACCTACCGGACGCTTTTGGAGCGTATGAACCTGGGCCGGGTAACGGTGGAGGTCATTTCCGGGCGGCTGCCCGTGGGACTGGCGGTTTTGCGGAAGCCCGGTTAAAAAAGCGCCGCCCCTTTGAGAAAACCCCCCAGTTCAACAAGGAGGATTCCTTACCATGACCAATCTCACCCGCAAGCAGCGGAAGATGCTGTATCGAATCCTGACGGCGGCTGTCCTGCTGATCGCCGTCAAGCTTCTGCCCTTCTCCGGCTGGACGGCCGGGGTCCTGTTCCTGGTCCCCTATCTCGTTATCGGCTGGGACGTGCTGTGGAAGGCCGTCCGCAACATCCTAAACGGCCAGGTCTTCGACGAGAACTTCCTCATGGCCCTGGCCACCGTGGGGGCTTTTGCCACCGGGGAGTACGCCGAGGCGGTCTTCGTCATGCTCTTCTACCAGACCGGCGAGCTGTTCCAGGATTACGCCGTTGGCAGATCCCGCCAGTCCATCGCCGCGCTGATGGACATCCGGCCCGACACCGCCAACCTGGAGCTGGAGGACGGCTCTTTGGAGGAAGTGGACCCGGAGGACGTGGAAGTGGGGTCCGTCATTGTGGTCCGCCCCGGCGAGCGGGTCCCTCTGGACGGCGAGGTCGTCGAAGGCGTTTCCGCCCTGGATACCGCCGCCCTCACCGGCGAGTCCGTGCCCCGTGATGTGTCGCCGGGAGACCCGGTCATCAGCGGCTGTGTGAACCAGTCCGGTTTGCTGCGGGTGAAGGTTACCAAGCCCTGTGAGGAATCCACCGTGTCCAAAATCCTGGACCTGGTGGAAAACGCCGGGGAGAAAAAGGCCGCCAGCGAAAACTTCATCACCCGCTTCGCCCGGTACTACACCCCCTGCGTGGTGATCGCCGCCACGGCGTTGTTCCTGATTCCGACGGTTGCCCTGACCCTGATCCCGTCGGGATCTCAGCCCGCCTTCCTGGCGGGAACGGACTGGACCGGCTGGCTCCACCGGGCCCTCATCTTCCTGGTGATCTCCTGCCCCTGCGCCCTGGTGATCTCCGTGCCCCTGAGCTTCTTCGGCGGCATCGGCGGGGCCAGCAAGTGCGGCATTTTGGTGAAGGGCAGCAACTACCTGGAGCTTCTCTCCCGTGCGGAAACCGTGGTCTTCGACAAGACGGGCACCCTGACCCAGGGGAGCTTCACCGTCACCGCCCTGCACCCGGCGGAGGGCGTCACGGAGGACGCCCTGCTGGAGGCAGCCGCCCTGGCGGAGAGCTGGTCCAGCCACCCCATCTCCGTCTCCCTCCGCAAGGCCTGGGGGAAGGACATCGACCCCAGCCGGGTCACGGACGTGGAGGAACTCGCCGGACACGGCGTCACAGCCATCGTGGACGGCAAAGCCGTCTCCGCCGGAAACAGCCGCCTGATGGAAAAAGAGGGGGTCCAATGGGAGCCCTGCGACCTGCCGGGCACCATCGTCCACGTGACGGTAGAGGGGCGCTACGCCGGGCACATCCTCATTTCCGACCTGCCCAAGCCCGAGGCGAAAACCCTGGTGGAGGGCCTGAAGGCGGCGGGGGTGAAAAAGACCGTCATGCTCACCGGGGACGCGGAGGCCGCGGCGAAGGCCGTCGCCCGGGACTTAGGCATCGACGAGTACCACGCCCAGCTCCTCCCCGCCGATAAGGTGGAGCGGGTGGAAACCCTGCTGGCAGGGAAGTCCTCCGGGGCCGCCCTGGCCTTCGTGGGGGACGGCATCAACGACGCGCCGGTCCTCACCCGTGCGGACATCGGCATCGCCATGGGAGCCCTGGGCTCCGACGCGGCCATTGAGGCGGCGGACATCGTGCTGATGGACGACAACCCGGCGAAAATCGCCACCGCCATGCGGATCTCCCGGAAGACCCTGCGGATCGTGAAGCAGAACATCTGGTTTGCCCTGGGGGTGAAGGGAGCGGTGCTGCTGCTGGGGGCCTTCGGCGTGGCTACCATGTGGGAGGCGGTGTTCGCCGACGTGGGCGTGGCGTTTATCGCCATTTTGAACGCCATGCGCTGCCTCCATGTGGAGGAGTTCAAGAAGTAAAGCCAAAGGCCGGACGGGAATTCCCGTCCGGCCTTTTTATGCGTCTGATGGAGAACGCTCCTCTTGAAAATACCGCCTCGTCGTCTCCGCGTCGGCGGCGATTTGAGCCCGGAGGGCGTCCAGGGAGTCGAAGCGAATCTCATCCCGCAGGTGCTTGTAAAACTCCAGCCGCAGGGTTTTCCCGTACAGGTCCCCCCGGAAGTCCAGCAGGCACGCCTCCACCGTCACGTCCGTCCCGCTGTTCACCGTGGGCCGGGTGCCCACATTGGTGACGGCGGGACAGCTGGTCTCGTCCGGGAAGTACACCCTTGTCACATAGACCCCGTGACTGGGAACCAGCACATGGGGCGGCACGGGCAGATTCGCCGTGGGAAACAGCCGGGCCGAGCCCAGGCCCTGCCCATGGCGGACGGTCCCCGTCAGGGTGTGGGGGTGGCCCAGGAAGCGGTTCGCCCGCTCCACCTGCCCCATCTCCACCAGGCGGCGGATGTAAGTGGAGCTGACGGTGACCCCGCCGATCTCCACCTCCGGGATGATGTCGCAGCCGATTCCCAGGGCGGCGCACTTCTCCTTTAAGAGCTCCGGCGTGCCCTGATTTTTGTGGCCGAAGCGGTGGTCGTGGCCCGCCACCAGGTGGACGGCGTGCCAGCGGCCCACCAGCAGCTCCGTGACGAAATCCTCCCAGCTGGTGGTCATCATCTCCCGGTCAAAGGGGGCCAGGATGACCTCCTTGATGCCGTAAAGCCGCCTCACCAGGTCCCGGCGGTCCTCCGGGGAGTTGATGAGGGGACAGGGCACCCCGGTGACCACCTCCTTAGGGGGCCGGTCAAAGGTGAAGACGGCGGGGGTACAGCCCCGGCGGGCGGCCTCCTCCGCCGTCCGGCGCAGGAGGGCGGCGTGGCCCAGGTGGACCCCGTCGAAAAAGCCCAGGGCAATCACACGTTCTTTCATACTACGCTCCAAAGAAATTCTTGACGGACGTCAGCTCTCCGCCTCTGGCCTGGGACAGGCAGAGGAAGTCCCCCTCCCGCCCGTAGACCCGGTAAGGTCCGTCCGACATTCCCGGCAGGGTGACGGGGTTCCCGCAGCGGACCCGCTTTTCCTGCCCCGGAGACCGGAGCGTCACGGCGGGATACCCGGAAAAAAGGCTGTCCAGGGGGCGGAGCAGGGCCTCGCCCCGCTCCTGTACCTCCTCCATGGTCACGGCTTCCGCCAGGGTAAAGCCCGCCGCCATGGTCCGGCGGAGGCTGTACAGCGTTCCGCCGCAGCCAAGGGCCTGTCCGACGTCGTGGCAGAGGGTCCGGATGTACGTGCCCTTGGAGCAGAGGCAGCGGAGGCGGAAATCCGTCTCGCTCTCCGCCTCCAAAAGCTCCAGCTCGTAGATGGTGACGGATCTGGGCTTCCGCTCCACTTCTTTGCCGCGCCTGGCCAGATCGTAGAGCTTCTTCCCCTGAATCTTCACGGCGGAGTACATGGGGGGAATCTGCTGAATGTCCCCCCGGAAGGCCGCCAGGGCGGCCTCCACGTCCTCCCGGCCCGCCGTCACGGGGCGGGTCTCCAGCGCCGTGCCGGTGACGTCCTGTGTGTCGGTGGCGAGACCCAGCCGGAGGCCCGCCAGGTACTCCTTCCGCCCGTTCTCGGCGAACTCCACCGCCCGGGTGGCCCGGCCCACGAAGACCGGGAGAACCCCCGTGGCCATGGGGTCCAGGGTGCCGCCGTGGCCCACCCGCTTTTCATGAAGAATCCCCCGGATCTTGGCGCACACGTCCATGGAGGTCCACCCGGCGGGCTTGTCGATGATGAGGATACCGTTTGGCATAGGGTCCTCCCCGATTACAGAGTAAAGTCCGGGACCACCTGGGCGATGGCCTCCAGCATCCGCCCCTTGGCCTCGGCAAAGGGGGCCTCCACGGTGCAGCCGGCGGCGGCGGCGTGGCCCCCGCCCCCTAAGAGGGCGCAGACCCTCGTGGCGTTGACCCGGGGCCCGGTGCGGAGGGAAAACTTCCACACGCCGGGGCGGAGCTCCCGCATGGTGACGGCGCAGTCCACCCCCTCAATCTGCCCGCCCAGGGCGGAGAGGTCCTCCGCGTCGGTCTCCGTGGCCTGAACCCGTGCGAGGAGGGACAGGGGCACGGCCAGCACCGCCGTCCGGTCCCGGTCGTGGTACTCGATTTCGCTGAACATGGCGGCCTCCAGGGCCAGGCGCTTTTTCGTCTTGGTGCGGAAAAAGGTCTTGTTCACCGCTTGGAAATCAATGCCGGTCCGCAGCAGCGCGGCGGCCACGGCGTGGGTCCGGGCGGTGGTGTTGTTGTAGGCAAAGCAGCCGCAGTCCGTGGACACAGCCACATAGAGGGGCAGAGCCGTCTCCGCCGTAATGGGCCCCAGCTCCGCCAGGATGTCGTAGATGATTTCCCCCGTGGCGGCGGCGGAGGGGCGGACGACGTTTTCCCGCCCGAAGCCCTCAAAGGAGGGGTGGTGGTCGATGGCCAAATCCACCCGGTCCGCATAGGGCCGGGCGTTCTCCGGGAAGAGATCGGTTGTGGCGATGTCCGTGGAGACCACCCGCTCCGGCCGGAAATCCGCCGGGGCGGCGTAGGGCCGGAAGTAGGGGGCCACGGTGTCCGTCAGCTCGGGGTTTGGCAGCAGGTACGCCGTCTTCCCCAGGCGGCGGAGCCCCGCGCACAGCGCGGCGGCGGAGCCCACGGTGTCCCCGTCGGGCCGGACATGGGTGAGGATCAGCACGTTGTCAAAGGACCGCAGCCGCCCGGCGGCCTCCCGCACGGTAAGGGTGGTCATTCCTCCACCTCCGGCCCGCGGGCGGCGTCCTTTTCCTCCTCCCGGCGCAGGAGCTCCAGGATGTGGGCCCCGTGCTGGATGGAGTCGTCGCCGATAAACTGGAGCTCCGGCGTATAGCGGAGCTGGAGGGCATGGCCTAGCTCCCGCCGGAGGAAGCCGGAGGCGGATTTCAGGCCCTTGAGGACCTCTTTCTCCTGGGCCTTGTCCAAAACGCTGACATAGACCCGGGCATAGCGCAGGTCGTTGGTGGCGTCCACCCGGGTGATGGAAACCATCCCCACCTGAGAGACCCGCGGGTCCTTCAAATTCCGGAGCTGGGCCGCCAGCTCCCGCTGGATTTCGTCGTTGATGCGGCCAATTCGATTGGATGCCATAGGCGTCCTCCTTCTTCAAAAAAGGCGGCGGTCAGCCCGCCGCCTTTATCTTGTCCTTACCGAGGGATTTCCTCCATGGTATAGCCTTCCACGATGTCGCCTTCCTTGATATCGTTGAATTTTTCAATGGTCAGGCCGCACTCATAGCCGCCGGCCACTTCCTTGGCCGCGTCCTTAAACCGCTGGAGGGAGGCCAGCTGCCCCTCGTGGATGACGATGCCGTCCCGGACCAGGCGGATGGAGCAGTTGCGGACGATTTTGCCGTCCTGGACGTAGCAGCCCGCCACAGTGCCCACGCCGGAGACCTTGTAAGTCTGGCGGACCTCCGCGTGGCCCAGCAAAGCCTCCCGGTACTTGGGGGCCAGCATGCCCTTCATGGCGGCGGTGATTTCGTCGATGCAGTCGTAGATGACCCGGTACATCCGCATATCCACGTTCTGCCGCGCCGCGCCGTCCCGTGCGGCGGCGTCGGGACGGACGTTGAAGCCCACGATGATGGCGTTGGAGGAGGAGGCCAGCATGACGTCGGACTCGTTCACCGCGCCCACGCCGCCGTGGATGACCCGGACGTTGACCTCCTCGTTGGAGAGCTTTTCCAACGAGGCTTTGACGGCCTCCACGCTGCCCTGGACGTCGGCCTTGACGATGAGGGCCAGCTCCTTCCGCTCGCCCGCCTGGATCTGGTCGAAGAGGTTCTCCAGGGAGACCTTCTGCACCGGGGCGGCGGCCTTGGCCCGCTCCTCGGCCTTGCGCTGCTCCACCAGCTCACGGGCCATCCGCTCGTCGCTGACGGCGAAGAAGGGGGACCCGGCGGTGGGGGCCTCGCTGAGGCCCGCGATCTCCACGGGGACGGAGGGACCCGCCTCGGTCAAACGGCTGCCCTTGTAGTCCAGCATGGTGCGGACCCGGCCCACGGCGGTGCCCGCGATGATGATGTCGCCCTGCTTCAAGGTTCCGTTCTGGACCAGAAGGGTCGCCACGGGGCCCCGGCCCTTGTCCAGCCGGGCCTCGATGACGGTGCCCTGGCCCGCCCGGTTGGGGTTGGCCTTCAGCTCCTGGATCTCCGCCAGAAGCACCAGGTTTTCCAGGAGGTTTTCAATGCCGATGTTCTTCTTGGCGGAGACCTTGCAGCAGATGGTCTCCCCGCCCCAGTCCTCGGGGACCAGGCCGTGTTCCGTCAGCTGCTGCATGACTTTGTCCGGGTTAGCGTTTTCCTTGTCGATTTTGTTCACGGCCACCAGGATGGGGATATTGGCCGCTTTCGCGTGGGAGATGGACTCGATGGTCTGGGGCATGATGCCGTCGTCCGCCGCCACCATTAAGATGGCGATGTCCGTCACCATGGCGCCCCGTGCCCGCATGGAGGTAAATGCCTCGTGGCCGGGAGTGTCCAGGAAGGTAATGGGCTTCCCGTTCACCTGGACCTGATAGGCGCCGATGTGCTGGGTGATGCCGCCCGCCTCGCCGGAGGCGACGGACGTATTCCGGATGGTGTCCAGCAAAGAGGTCTTGCCGTGGTCCACGTGGCCCATGACCACCACGACGGGGGCCCGGGACACCAGGTCCTCGGCCTTGTCCTCGGAGACGTCGATGAGCTTTTCCTCAATGGTGACCACGACTTCCTTTTCCACCTTGCAGCCCATTTCCTCGGCGATGAAGGAGGCGGTGTCGAAGTCAATCATCTGGGGCAGGGAGGCCATGATGCCGTTTTTCATCAGGGCCTTGACCACCTCCGCGCCGGTTTTCTTCATGCGGCTGGCCAGCTCGCCCACGGAAATCTCGTCGGGAATCTGGACCTTGACGGGGGCCTTCTTGGCGATTTCCAGCTGGAGGCGGCGCATCTTCTCCGCCTCGTCCTGGCGGCGCTTGTTGGAGAACGCGGGACCGCCCCGGCGCTGGTTCCGGCCCTGGACCTTCTCCCGGCCGGAGCGCTGCTGGCGCTGCATCCGCTCGCCCTGCTGGCCGCCCAGGGTCTCCAGGCGCTCGTCGTACTTGGCCAGGTTCACGTCGCCGCCCTTCCGGGTGTCCACGATCTTCTTCTGGGGCACCCGGCTGGCGGGCTTTTGAACGGGCTGCTGATTCTGCTGGCCCTGCGGCTGGGGCCTGTTCTGCCCGGCCTGGGGCTTCTGAGCCTGAGCGCCCTGAGGGGCCTGGGCGGGCTTGCTGCC
>VSMY01000045.1 GCA_009773995.1 Oscillibacter sp.
TCCATACACAGGCTGGGATACTGGATAGACCCTTACTCCTTCTGGCGCAGCTCGTGTAACTGGAGGATGGGATGGTCCGCAGGCAGTTCCAGGCGGGTAGGGTCGTCGAAAGCCGCCGCCGGGGTCTCCGGGGCCTCCTGAGGTATGTGTTCCTGCTCCGGAAGGAGCTCCTCATCCGTCTGGTCCTTTTTTTGTGAACGGAACAGGATGGATGAAATTTTGTCCTTGATTGACATGTCGGGCACCTCGATTCCTCTCTGCTAAACGGCGTTTTCACATCATACGTGCTATTATACTAGATTTCTATCCCATTGGGAAGACGCAATTATCATTTTAGTTGTATATATTTTGAAATTTTGGAAAACCCCGGAAGCCTTGCACGCAGAAGCGGCATCTGTTATAATGCAGAAGAACGAAAAAACGGCTCGATGAGGTGGAAGCATGGACTTTACAATCAGACGTTTTCAGGAGACGGACGCGGAGGAGACCTCCGCCGTCATTGGAGAGGCGCTGCGGATCAGCAACGCCCCGGACTACCCGGCGGAAATCATTCAGGAGATGCTGGAGCTTTACGCTCCGGAAAATCTGCTGGAACAGGCTCGGGGGGAGCATCTCTACATCCTCCGGGACGGGGAAAGAACGGTGGGCTGCGGCGGCGTCGCGCCCTATCTGGACAGCGAAACGGAGAGCATTCTGGTGACCGTCTTCGTTCTGCCGGAGTATCAGGGCAAGGGCGCGGGGCGAAGGCTCATGGAAACCTTGGAGAAGGACGCGTACTTCCTGCGGGCGGACCGGGTGGTAATCCACTCCTCCATCACGGCCCGGGATTTTTACCTCAGAATGGGGTATCAATTTTCAGACGGCGCGGGAACCCCCGATGAGGAAGGATGCATCCGTATGGAAAAGAGAACCTGAGAAGAAAAGCCCTCCCGCAAGGGGGGGCTTTCAGCTTGCCCTTTCCGGGGGAAGCGTCCCCCGCTATTTTTTAATCTGGGACAGGTAGCGGTACACGCTGGCCTGGGAGCAGCCCAAGCCGGCGGCCACATCCTTCACAGCCCCCTTGAGCAGGAAAATGCCGCTCTCCTCCAGGGCGGCGATGATCAGCAGCCGCTCCTCGGAGGTCAGCCGTTCCGCCGGGACCCCCAGGCGCTCCAGCTCGTGGGCGATGGCGTCCTGTGCCACGGCCTCCGTGGAGTTGCGGAAGGTCTCCGGCCGGGGGGCGTGTTCATCCTCCGGCGGCTGTTCCAGGGCCTGAACGAATTGGTTCGGGTGGCAGAGGGTCAAAACCTGCTGGGCAAAGCTCTGAAAGCGGCTGTCGTCAAAGTTGATGCAAAGCATCCCGATGAGCTTCCCGTCCTCCTTGATGAACATGGTGCTGGAGCGCAGGGCGTTCCCGGCGGCGGAGACGCCGGAGTAGTGCAGGCGGTAGTCCTGCCACTCGTAGCTCTCGTCCTTCAGCACGCTCAGGGCCATGTTGGTCAGCGGCGCGCCGATTTCCCGGCCGCTGATATAGCCGTTGGCGATGGCGATGATGGAGCGGTTTTTGTCCGTCAGGTCGTGGAGGGCCACCTCGTAGTCCGGGCCCAGGGCGGCGCCCAGAAATTCCGTCAGCTTCACGTACTGGCGCAGCAGGGCGTTGGCGGTATCCGGCATAGGAGCCTCCTTTCCTTCCTGGGGAAAATCCGTTCTTTTTTCTTATTTTAGTATTATATTCCTAAAAGGAACCTCTGTCAAAAAAATTTTTTCTCATTGTAAGAAAGGTCGGCCTTTCAAGGGCTATTCATATTTTCCATAAAAATTATATCAGGAAAATAGTGATTCATACAAAACGCACAAAAAGGATTGACATTTTTTAGGAGTGCTGATAAAATTATCTCACGTTAAGAAGCAAATGCAGCCATTTTTGCGGCATTCGCTCCCTTGCTCCCCTCCCAGGAGCGTTCGCAAAGTCCCGTCCCTCACACCAGGTACTGTCCGCTAGGCGCCCCGTCCGGCCATGGGAAAGCCGGACCGGCGACGACCGGGGTACCTCCTGAACATCTGGCGAAAGCCACACTTTATGGAGGTAGATCAAAATGGACAAGAACATGACGCACTATCCCCTGGACGTTCCCGCTCCTCATCACTTCACCTTCGCCGTCCGCGACCTGCCCACGGTCACCGTGGAACAGCGTGAGCGCGCTCTGAAGGCCACGCATTACAACGAGTTCGCCTTCCCCTCCGGAATGCTGACCGTCGACATGCTGTCCGACTCCGGCACCACCGCCATGACCAACCAGCAGTGGGCCACCCTGTTCCTGGGCGACGAGGCGTATGGCCGGAACACCGGTTATTACGTGCTGCTGGACACCTTCCGCGACATCTTCGAGCGGGGCGGGGAGAAGAACTGGAAGAAGTCCATCGACCTGGTGCGCACGGACTGCCGGGACGTGGAAAAGATGATGAACGAGCTGTACCTGTGCGAGTACGAGGGCGGCCTCTTCAACGGCGGCGCCGCGCAGATGGAGCGTCCCAACAGCTTTATCATCCAGCAGGGCCGGGCCGCCGAGTCCGTGCTAATGGAAATCGTGAAGAAGATTCTGGCCCAGCGCCACCCCGGCAAGGTCTTCACCATCCCCTCCAACGGACACTTTGACACCACCGAGGGCAATATCAAGCAGATGGGCTCCATCCCCCGCAACCTCTACCACAAGGAGCTGCTGTACCAGGTTCCCGAGGGCGGAAAGTACGAGAAAAACCCGTTCAAGGGCAACATGGACATCGACAAGCTGGAGCAGCTCATCCAGGGCGTGGGCCCCGAAAACGTGCCCCTGATTTTCACCTGCATCACCAACAACCCCATCTGCGGCCACCCCGTCTCCATGGGGAACATCAAGGAGATTCACCGGATTTCCCGGAAGTATGACATCCCCCTGATCTTCGACGTGGCCCGCTGGGCGGAAAACTGCTACTTCATCAAGATGAACGAGCCCGGCTATGAGGACAAATCCATCGCGGAAATCGCCACGGAAATGTTCTCTTACTGCGACGGCTTCTCCATGTCCGCCAAGAAGGACGGCCACTCCAACATGGGCGGCATGCTGGCCTTCCGGGACCGTGGGCTTTTCTGGCAGAAGTTCTCCGACTTCAACGAAGACGGCTCCGTCAAGACCGACGTGGGCGTGCTGCTGAAGGTCAAGCAGATCTCCTGCTACGGAAACGACTCCTACGGCGGCATGAGCGGCCGGGACATCATGGCCCTGTCCTGCGGCCTGTATGAGTCCTGCGACTTCAACTACATGGACGGCCGCGTGAAGCAGTGCGAGTACCTGGCCCAGGGCTTCTACAAGGCCGGAGTCAAGGGCGTGGTTCTCCCCGCCGGCGGCCACGCGGTGTATATCAACATGGACGAGTTCTTCGACGGCAAACGGGGCCACGACACCTTCGCGGGTGAGGGCTTCTCCCTGGAGCTCATCCGCCGGTACGGCATCCGGGTCTCCGAGCTTGGCGACTACTCCATGGAGTACGACCTGAAGACCCCCGAGCAGCAGGCCGAGCTTGCCAACGTGGTCCGCTTCGCCATTGACCGCGACCGGCTGACCCAGGAGCACCTGGATTACGTTATCGCCGCCGTCAAGGCCCTGTACGAGGACCGGGAGAGCATCCCCAACATGCGCATCGTCTGGGGCCACAAGCTGCCCATGCGCCACTTCCACGCCTTCCTCGAGCCCTATCCCAACGAGGAGAAGTAAGTCCCCCCTGAAAAGTAAGTGCCACTGTACCGCAGGTTGAGTGTACAGCTTAGAGAGGGCGTCCGCCCAGACACCCGGTCATAATGACATGGACCCAGGCGGACGGCCCTCTCTTTGTCGTTTTACGGCCTGTGGATTGTGTGTATATCGAGAAAGAGGAGGAAATTGTTACATGAGCAACGAAACCCTGCAGACCCGCGACGGGTTTAAGAGCCAGTGGGGCTTTATCCTGGCCTGCATCGGCTCCGCCGTCGGCATGGGCAACATCTGGCGCTTCCCCATCATGGTCGCCAAGTACGGCGGCATGACCTTCCTGCTGCCCTACTTTGTCATTGTCCTTCTGGTGGGCAACTCCGGCGTTATGGAGGAGTTCGCCCTGGGCCGCCGGGCCCAGGCGGGACCCATCGGCGCCTTCGGCCACTGCACCGAGGCGAAAAACGGCAATAAAAAGCTGGGCGAGGCCATCGGCCTGATTCCCATCATCGGCGCGCTGATGCTGGCCATCGGCTACACGGTGGTCATGAGCTGGATCTTCAAGTACACCTTCATGGCCCTCAGCGGCGGCCTGTACGCCATGGGTCAGGACATGGGGACCATCGGCGGCACCTTCGGCGGCGCGGCCCCCGAGGCCGCGACTCTGGGCGAGGCCCTGAGCATGATGGTCAGCAATGGGATCTTCGGCATCGGAAACGGCGTGTGGCTGCTGATCGGCCTGGTGGTGGCCCTGGCCATCATGGCCATGGGCGTGGCCAACGGCATCGAGGTCGCCAACAAGATCATGATGCCCATCCTGTTCGGCCTGTTCGTCATCCTGGCCGTCTACATCGGCTTCCAGCCCGGCGCTTCCGAGGGCTACAAGTTCCTGTTCACCCTGGACCCCAAGGGCCTGCTGTCCTTTGAGGTGTGGGTCTACGCCTTCGGCCAGGCCTTCTTCTCCCTGTCCGTGGCGGGCAACGGCTCCGTGATCTACGGCTCCTACCTGCCCAAGAACGAGAACATCCCCTCCTCCGCTCTGCGGGTGGCGTTCTTCGACACTCTGGCCGCCCTGCTGGCCGCGTTTGTGATTATCCCCGCCATTGGAGCCTCCGGCTTCGCCATGAGCGACATCAACCCCGGCCCGGGCCTGATGTTCGTGTACCTGGTCAACATCCTCAACGGCATGCCCGGCGGACGGATTGTGGGCATGATCTTCTACGTGGCCGTGCTGTTTGCGGGACTGAGCTCCATCGTCAACCTGTATGAGGCCCCCGTGGCCACCATGCAGGAGCAGTTCAAGCTGAAGAGAGGACCCGCCGTGGCGGTCATCGGCGTCATCGGCGCGATCGTCGCCCTGCTGATCCAGCCCTGGACCTCTCAGTGGATGGACGTGGTCTCCATCTACATCTGCCCCCTGGGCGCGGCCCTGGCGGCCATCATGTTCTACGTGGTGCTGCCCAAGGAGCAGGCTCTGGAGGAAGTCAACCGGGGCGCCAAGAAGCCCATCGGCGGCTGGTTCTTCCCCTTGGGTTATTTCTTCATCGCGATGTGCATCGCGGCCCTGATCCTGGGCGTGAAGTACGGCGGCATCGGCTGAGCCTGACTGCCTGTGAACGGATTCCCCCAGCGCGTGATTTTACCCTCTCTGAAAAGCGCCCGCTGTCTTTCGACAGCGGGCGCTTTTTTTATTACTCTTGATTTTCGTAAGGGTTGACATAGTCCGGCGGACAGAGGCGCTCCGCGCTCCACTGGAGCATTTGCTCCAGAATGGGTGTGAAGCTCTTTCCCAGCTCCGTCAGGGAGTACTCCACCCGGGGCGGCACCTCCCCGTAGACCTCCCGGTGCAGAAACCCGTCCCGCTCCAGCTCCCGGAGCTGCTTGCTCAGGGACGACTGGGTGATGCCGTCCAGGCGGCGCAGCAGCTGGCCGAAGCGCTGGACCTTGTAGAAAGACACATACCAGAGGATGAGGATTTTCCACTTGCCCCCCAGCACCGCCTGGAGGCTGGCCATGGGGACGCAGCGGGCCATGGCTTCCGGCGTCTGAAATTTGTTTCCCTTCATGGGGCCTCCTTTCATTGGTGCAGAAAAGGATACCGGCACTAAAAAAATTGCGTACTTGCGGCGCTTCGCGGCCCGGAGTAATATGGCGGCAGAATCCAATTTGAGAGGAGACGCGCTCATGCACTTTCATGGAACCATCTGGCGGCCGCCCTATGAGGCGGAGTCCCTATTGATCCAGGCCACGGCGGGCTGCACTCACCACGCCTGCAAATTCTGCACGTTGTACGAGGACCTGCCCTTCCGCTTCCGCATGTCCCCTCTGGAGGAGATCGAGGCGGATTTGAGAGAGGCCCAGCTCTGGGGCACGGACCCCATGGCGATGCTCTCCGCCCGGCTCCAGGGCCTCCCCCGGCCCCAGGGGCCCCGGCGGGTCTTCCTGGTGGGGGCGAATCCCTTCGTGCTGCTGCCGGGGCGGCTGGAGGAGATCGCCGGGCTCATCCGGCAATACCTCCCCACGGTGGAGACCGTCGGCTGTTTTGCCCGTGTGACGGACGTGGGGCTGAAAAGCGATGAGGAACTGCGCCGCCTCCGGGGCCTGGGCTACGACGGGCTGACCGTGGGCGTGGAGACCGGGGACGACGAGGCCCTGGCCTTCATGAACAAGGGCTACATGGCCCGGGATATCATCGAACAGGCGGCACGCCTAGACGGGGCGGGGATCTCCTACAGCTTCTTCTACCTGGCGGGCGTCTCCGGCGCGGGCCGGGGCGCGGAAGGGGCCCTGCGGAGCGCGGAGATCTTCAGCCAAGCCCATCCCAAGCGGGTCGGCTCCTCCATGCTGACGGTGTTCCCAAACTCCCAGCTGTACCGGGAGATCCAGGCGGGGAACTGGCGGGAGGAGGGCGAGCTGGAAAAGCTGGGGGAGGTAAAGACCCTCATTGAAAACCTGACGATCCCCACCCGCTTCGAGACGGACGGGGCCTCCAACCTGGTCCATGTCCGGGGAGACCTGCCGGAGGACCGGGAGCGGCTGGCGGGGTATCTGGAGAACCTCATCGCCGGGGCGGACGAGGAGGCCCTGCGGGCCTACCGGGTCAGTCTAAGACATCTATGAAGGGGATGCCCTCCACCACCCAGGCGTCGGGCAGGTAGCGGCCCTGGGGCATGGCGCTGCTGTTTTTTGTAATGCTCCGCCCGTTGTAGGTCATGGAGGAGCTGGACCCGCCGTCCATGTTCATGGCGGTCCAGCAGCCGTAGCGCAGGAGAATGTCCGCGCACTCCGACACGGTGGTCCCCAGGCTGTGGCCCACCCGGCGGCCGTCGATGACCAGCAGGAGGGTCGCCTTGTCCGCCGTCTGGCCGATGACCGTCCGGGGCTGGATGCCCATGCCGAAGGAGCCGTCGATGTTCTTTTTCCCGTTCAGTACGATGATGGGATAGAACTGCACCGCGTCCCGCATCCCGTCCAGGTCCAGGCCCCGGCCCGCCCGGAAGTTGTCGTCGTAGTCAAACCCGGCGGTCTGGTAGCGGCCCTTCAGGGCCTGGCCGGAGTACTCCCCGCCGGAGAGGACGAAGCCCATGGGCACGTTGCCCCGGCCCTTGCCCTCCGGGTCGTAGAAGCCGCTGGCGTTGATCCCCAGCACCGCGCCGTTGGCCTGGCAGAGCTCCGTCACCGTCTGGCCCCGGCCGGAGAGGGTGTTTTTCGCCAGAGAGACCAGAGAGCTGTCCTTGACGATGGCCAGCTTGCCCTGATAGCCCTCGCCGGAGACGGTGAGGATGAGGATTTTGTTCGGCACGTCGATGGCCCAGACCTTGTCCCCGGCGGTGGTATAAATCCCTTCCAGCTTCTCCTTTTCCAGGGCGGGCAGGTCCTCCCAGGTGATGGAGTCCGGCAGGGTGTCCAGGTCCACCTCCGGGAAGAGGGCGGCAAACGCGGCCACGGCCTGTTCCTCCGGGGTCCCGGCGGTCCCCGCGGGGGGCGGCGCCTCCGTCCCTTGGGCGATGTCGCTGGCCTCGATGAGGTTTTCCTGGAACCGGACCTCCACGTCCCGCATGGCCTCCTCAATGACGGAGTCCGGCAGGAAGGCCGTGGCCAGCCACTGGTGGGTCATGGTGCCCATGGCGGTCTCTATGTACAGCGTCCGCCACTTGGCGATAAACGGGATGCCGGAAAAGGCGAACAGCAGATACAGCGCCGCCAGCAGAAGGGCCGCGGCGGCGGTCACGGCGGCGATCCGCCGTCCGCGCTTGGAGGGGGAGCGGTTTTCCTCGTTCATGAACAGGGCCTCCACCAGAGGGTCAACTAATTTTTTTGCCGTTTCAGTATAGCAAAGGGGTCTCATTTTTGTCAAGGCGGCGGTCTCCGCCCCGCCGGGGATTTCTTGTCGAACGCTTAACGGCGGAAAGTACAAAAATGGACTTGAAATTTTTGGGATTTTCGGTTATACTAAATAAAACAACATCTGCGGCGCATTGTTTTCCGGCGCCCCGGCGGCGGGCCGCGTAATTTGGGAGGACCATTCGGCATTATATGAACACCGTTTAAGCATCTTATCTGATTGGATTTATCTTATTTGAAAAGATCTGAACAACGTTTATGGTAAGCGCAGGAGCCGGACGGTCAGGGCCGGGTCTGCGCTTTTTTCCGTATTTTTTTAGAAAGGTGGTGGCAGCTGATGAGCTGGCAGAACGAACTGAGGAACGGATACCGGAAGGCGGAGGAGCTGGCGCCCATCCTGGGATGGACGCCGGAGGAGACCGCCCGCTACGCCGGGGTGATCGAGCGGTATCCCATGCTGATCCCACCCTATTACCTGTCCCTGGTGGATCCCAAGGACCCGGAGGACCCCATCGGCCGGATGTGCGTCCCCTCCCTGGCGGAACTGGACGCCGGAGGCGAGACGGACACCAGCGGCGAGGCGGACAACACCATGGTGGAGGGCCTCCAGCACAAATACACCCAGACGGCCCTGCTCCTCTCCACCAACCAGTGCGCCATGTACTGCCGCCACTGCTTCCGCAAACGGATGGTGGGCCTTACCGACGCGGAGCTGAACAAGCGGGTGGACGAGGCCGTGGCCTATGTCTCGAAGCACAAGGAAATCAACAACATCCTGGTCTCCGGCGGGGACGCCTTCATGAACCCCAACCACATCCTGGAGCGCTACCTCCGGGAGCTGACGGCCATCGAGCACCTGGACCTCATCCGCTTCGGCTCCCGGATGCCGGTGACCCTGCCGGAGCGCATCTACGGCGACCCGGAGTTCCTGGACCTCTTCCAGGAGTACGGGAAGAAAAAGACCCTGGTTCTGGTGACCCACTTCAACCACCCCCGGGAGCTGACGGACCAGGCGGCCCGTGCCCTCCGGGCCATGATCGAGCGGGGCGTGCCGGTGCGGAACCAGACGGTGCTGATGCGGGGCGTCAACGACAACGGGGAGACCCTGGGAAAGCTCCTCTCCGGCCTGGTCCGGCTGGGAGTCATGCCCTACTACATCTTCCAGTGCCGCCCGGTCACCGGGGTCAAGGGCCGCTTCCAGGTTCCCCTGACGGAAGGCATCAAACTCGTAGACGACGCCAAGTCCTATCAGAACGGCCTGGGCAAGGCGGTGCGCTACGCCATGAGCCACCCAAGGGGCAAAATTGAAATCGTGTGCGAACTTCCGAACGGCGAAACCCTGTTCAAGTTCCACCAGAACAAGGACCCGGAGGACCGCTCCCGGCCCTTCACCGTCCGGCTGTCCCCCACGGACACCTGGCTGGACGGGGAACTGCGGGGCATTTGAGCGGCGGGAGCAGGAGAAAACAACCAAGCGCGGCGGGCCTCAGGGCCCGCCGCGTTTTGGCGTTCAGAGTTCCGGGGAAGGGCCCGGCAGAGCCGGGGGCGTCCACTCCCGGAAGCGCTTGGCGGTCCGCCAGAGATAGACCATCCGCATGACGGCGTAGTAAATGGCCAGGGCCAGGGCGGCCAGCCCCACGAACATGGCGACAAAGGGCCCCATAAACAGAGAGAGAAGGAACAGGAACAGGGACCCTATGGAAATCAGGAGCAGCTTCCACAGCTTCCGCCAGTTGGCGGCCAGCTCCGCGTCCAGGGGCTCCACGGCCTGGGCGTGGGCAAAGAACTCCACGTAATCCCCGTAAAGGCTCAGGAGGAGAGAGGGAACGCCCAGCAGGAAAAACAGGCCGGATCCCTCGGGGATGACCGGCAGGAACATGTACATGAGTACGACAACCAGCTGGCAGAGGGCGGCGGTGCGGTAGCTCCGCAGCACCGGCGTCAGCTTCCACAAAAACAGGGCGTAGGCCAGGCCGCAGAGGAATCTCAGCGCCGTTCCCACGGCCTCGGCGGCGGGAAACGCCTGGGCCACAAAGTCCACCGTCAGCAGGCCGGCCAGCTCCGACGGGACCACCAGCCAGAACATCAGCCAGGTCCACTTCGCCATCAGCGGGGCGGTCTCCGCCAGGCGGCGCTGCTTGGCCTCCTCGCCGTCCCGGCGCTGGAGCTCCTGCCGGGGAACGTCGTCCCGCCCGGCCCGGCGGGAACAGAGAGAGAAATACGTGCAGGTCACGCACCGCTCATGCCCCTTCTCCCGGCAGCAGGCGGCGATGCCGCAGGGGCCGGAGAAGGGCCGCCCCATGTCCTCCCGGCAGCCGGCGCAGTTCAGCTGGTCCTTCCATCCGCAGGACTCGCAGCTTTTTCCGCAAATGGTTTCCACGCTGCTCAACTCCCCTTTCAAGGTCCGATAACGGCCCGTTATTTGCCTTTATTTTAGTACGGAAAGGCAGGGGATTCGTGACAGAAGAATTACATTTTATGACAAAAAGTTACATCCTCCCAACGCGGCCCGAAAGACTCAGTAGCCGTAGCGCCTCCGGTACTTTGCCAGCAGCGCCGCCGACATGAGGAGCCCCAGCAGCTCCGCCGCCGGGGTGGCCAGCCAAACCCCGGTAACCCCCAGCAGGAGGGGCAGGAGCTGGATACAGGCCACGGTGAACAAAAAGGACCGGGAGAAGGCCAGCACGGCGGACACCACCCCGTTGGACAGGGCGGTGAACATGCCGCTGGCAAAGACGTTCAGCCCCAGGAAGAGCAGGGCGATGGAACAGAGCCGGTTTCCCGTCACCGCCAAGGGGTACACCGGGCTGTCCGGCCGGGTGAAGATAGCCACCAGCGCCGGGGTGGCCAGTATGGAGACGGCGGCGCAGAGGGCGGAGGCCCCCAAAATGAACCGCAGGCTGAAGCCCACCAGCTTTTTCAGCTTCTCGCGGTTCCCCTCCCCGTGGTAGTAACTAATCATAGGAGCCACGCCGTAGGAGTAGCCGATAAACAGGGCGCTGACGAACATCAATACGTACATGATGATGGTAATGGCCGCCACGCCGTCCTCTCCGATGTATTTCAGCATAGCCAGGTTGAACAACAGAGTGGTGACGCCGGAGACCAGGGAGGTGGCCAGCTCCGAAAGGCCGTTGGCGGAGGCGTGGAAGAGCACGCCTCCCCGGAACACGGGCCTTTGAAAATGGAGCAGGCTGTCCGGCTTCCGGAAGACCCAGAGGCCCGCCGCGGCGGTGAGGGAGTACCCCAGCCCCGTGGCGATGGCGGCCCCCCGGATGCCCATGCCCGCCAGGGCGATGAGCACATAGTCCAGGACGATGTTGGTCACGCCTCCCGCCACGGTGCAGATAAGGGACAGCCGGGACCGGTCCGCGGCGATGAGGTAGAGGGAGAAGTTGTACATCAGCAAAATGGGGATGGTGAAGAGCAGATAGTCGCTGAGGTAGGCCCGGCAGTATCCGAAGACCTCCTCCGACAAGCCCATGGTCCCCAGCAGAGTATCCATCAGGCCGTAGCCCAGGGCCATCATGACGGCCCCCACCGCGGCGTTGGTCAAAATCAGCAGGGTAAAGTCCTGCCGGGCCTCCTGTTCCCGGCCCTCTCCCATCTTCTTCATCACCACGGCGCTGCCGCCGGTGGCCAGCATCCCGGACACCGCGGTGATAAGCCCGATGGCCGGGGCCGTGAGGTTGATGGCCGACAGGGCGGCGGTGCCGATGAGGTTGGAGACAAACAACCCGTCCACCATGGTGTAGAAGGTGTTGAACACCGTCATAACAATGGTGGGAAAGGCGAAGCGCAGAATGTTCCGCCCCGTCACCGGGAGATGGTAGGAGTCCAGTTTGGTTTCCACGACGCGCACCTCCCTCAGTTCCGGTAGTCCACGTCCTGGCGGTCCCCCAGGTCAAAGTATTGAATCTCGCTCCCCTCCCCCAGAGGCCGGACGGCGGAGACCCGCCGGTTCCAGGCCGGGGCGAAGTAGTACACGCCGCTCTCGGCGCACATCACGCTGGTGCACAGGGTCTGCTCATACACGTCATAATCCGGGTCGGCCTTGGCCAATCCCTCGGGGATATCCACGGGGGCAAAGGCCCGGAACATCCGGGACACGCCGTCCAGCTCGTCCCTCCCCCGGACGGAGAACTCCTTCATGAAGGCCGTCCGCACAAAGCGGGCGGGAGAGGAGTAGTCCCCCGGCAGGCCGAAGCCGCCCCCCAGCCGCTCCCCGAACTCCCGGACCTCATAGCCCGCGATGGTCCGGGGCGCCTTGGGCAGGTTCGTGACCCCCACGTAATTCCGCAGGTTCGTCCGGTGCCATGGGTAGTTCGGGCTGTTGGTCAGCACACCGACGCTCCGCCGGTAGACGGACAATCCGCCCTCGTCGGGCTCCAGGATGACGGCCTCGCCGGTCCTGTCGCTCAGGATATAGTGGGCGGGCAGGGGCTTGCCCTGGATGGGCTCGTCCACCAAAGTCAGGCCCTCCAGGGCTTGGAGGGCCTCCTCCAAAGAGCCGCACCGGCTGAGGAGCCAGGCCAGGAGGCGGCCGGGATGGACCGCCGTCCTCCCCGGTCCGGCGGCTTCCTCATAGGCCGCGTACTCCGGGTAGTGGAGCAGGGCCCCCATGAGCCCGGCGGGGTTGACCCCATCCACCAAAATAGGCTCCCCGAAACCCAGCACCGCCATGCCGGTGTACCCGTACCGTCCCCGAGGGTCCTCCCGCCCCGCCCGGAGTCCGGGCGAGCAGGGAACCCCCGCGGGAACGGCCAGGACCCGGTTGGCCGTCAGGTCCCCGAACTGGTCATAGGTCCGGCCCAGAAGGCGGCGTCCGTCCTCCGTCTCCCAGGAAAAGCTGCTGCATCCAAAAGTCATACTGATACCTCCATGCTTCTTTCGCCTTAGTTTGGCGTTCAGGCTTGTAAAAATTCCTTGCAAGAGGTATCATAAACCGTGTGGTTACCACGCAGTCAAGAGGGAATTTACAAATTTCGGGAGGAAATTTTATGGAGCGGAAAACCGGCCGGCTGACCTCCGGGGACTTCGCCGCCCTGTGCGGCGCCACCAAGGAGACCCTGCGGCACTACAAAGACCTGGGGCTGCTGACCCCGGCCCACCGGGGGGAAAACGGGTATTTCTACTATGACGCGGAGCAGTTCTATGACTACTGCGCCATCGCCATCTTCCGCCAGACGGGGACGCCTTTGGAGGAAATCCGCCGCTGCCTCCGGGGGCAGGACGCCGCCGGAACCCTGGCGCGCCTCCGGGAGCAGCGGGGGCGGCTGGAGGCGGAGCGGCGGAAGCTGGAGCAGATGGAGTTCGCCCTCTCCGGCATAATCGAGGGCCTGGAGCTGGGGGCGGAGCCGGACCTGGTCCCCTGGACGGCCCGGTTCGAGGCGGAACACCTGCTGGCCCTTCCGGCGGAGGAGCTGGAGGGTCTGATGGACCCCGGCGCGGGAGAGGAGGCCATGCTGATGACGGTACTGGAGCGCTGCCGGGAGCTCTGCCGAACATACAATCTGCGGACGGACTACCGGCTGGGGGCCATCCACCGCCCCGGAGAACCGGCGGGGCCGGGGACCGTCAGCCACCTCACCATGCGCCTGGCGGACCGGACGGACTGCCCCTATTATTGGGAGAAGCCCGCCGGGACCTACCTCTGTCTCTGCTGCCGGGGCCGCTGGGATCTCACCCAGGGCTACGCCGCCCTGGCGCGGCATATAGAGGCGCAAGGGCTGAAGACGTCGGGGAGCGTTTACGCCTGCGACCTGGCGGGCTTCATCCTGAACGGAGTGGAGGCCAACGCGGCCACCGTGCTGTCCGTCCGGCTGGCGGAGAAAAAATAACGGGCCGCGCCGTTGAAGCGGCGCGGCCCCTTTTCAATTCCGCAGGCTGTGCAATGGCGCGGGAATCCGTCCCCCCCGCGCGATAAAGGCGGCGGAGGACTCCCGGTGAACCGGCATTACCGGGGCGCTGCCCAGGAGGCCCCCCATCTCGATGGTGCCCCCCACGTCCTTCCCCGGAGCGGGGAGAATGCGGACGGCGGTGGTTTTGTTGTTCACCATGCCGATGGCCGCTTCATCCGCAATGATGGCTGCGATGGTCTCCGCCGGAGTGTCCCCGGGGATGGCAATCATGTCCAGGCCCACGGAGCAGACGCAGGTCATGGCCTCCAGCTTGTCAATGCAGAGGGTCCCGGAGCGGGCGGCGGCAATCATGCCCTCGTCCTCGCTGACGGGGATAAAGGCCCCGGAGAGGCCCCCCACGCTGGAGGAGGCCATGACGCCGCCCTTTTTCACCGCGTCGTTCAGCATGGCCAGGGCCGCCGTGGTGCCGTGGGTGCCGCAGACCTCCAGGCCCATCTCCTCCAAAATCCGGGCCACGCTGTCCCCGATGGCGGGGGTGGGGGCCAGGCTCAAATCCACGATGCCGAAAGGCGTGTCCAGCCTCCGGCTGGCCTCCTGGGCCACCAGCTGGCCCATGCGGGTCACCCGGAAGGCGGTCTTCTTGATGGTCTCCGCCACCACGTCCAGGGGCTTACCCCTAACGGCCTGGAGGGCGTGGTGCACAACGCCGGGACCGGAGACCCCTACGTTGATGACCTTCTCCGCCTCTCCCGCGCCGTGGAAGGCTCCGGCCATGAAGGGGTTGTCCTCCACGGCGTTGCAGAACACCACCAGCTTCGCGCAGCCTAAGGCCTCCCGGTCCGCCGTGCGGTCCGCGGTCTCCCGGATGATGCGGCCCATGAGGGCCACGGCGTCCATGTTGATGCCCGCCCGGGTGGAGCCCACGTTGACGGAAGAGCACACCAGCTCCGTCCGGGCCAGGGCCTCGGGGATGGAGCGGATCAGCTTTTCATCCGCCTGGGTCATCCCCTTCTGGACCAGGGCGGAATAGCCCCCGATGAAGTTCACGCCGCAGCTCTGGGCCGCCCGGTCCAGAGCCAGGGCGAAGGGCACGTAATCCTCCGTCTCGCTGGCCCCGGCCACCAGGGCCATGGGGGTGACGGAGATGCGCTTGTTCACAATGGGGATGCCGAACTCGTCCTCAATATCCTGGCCGGTCTTTACTAATCTTTCCGCGCAGCGGCAGATCTTCTCATAGACCTTCTCACAGGCCCGTTTCGGGTCCGGGTCGCAGCAGGAGAGCAGGGAGATGCCCATGGTGATGGTACGGATGTCCAGGTGCTGCTGGTCGATCATCTCAATGGTGGAGAGAATTTCCTTTTGATTCAGCATAGGGTTCCCTCCTTAAATGCTGTGCATGGCGTTAAAAATCTCCTCCCGCTGGATGCGGATGGAGAGGCCCATTTCCGCCCCCAGGCCGTTCAGGCCCTCCTTCAGTTCGCCGAAGCTGGCGGTGGACTTGCTCACGTCCACGGCCATGACCATGGTGAAGGCCCCCTGGAGGATGGTCTGGGAGATATCCAGAATGTTGACGTTGTAGTTTGCCAGGCGGTTGCAGACGGCGGCGATGATGCCCACCCGGTCCTGTCCCAGGACGGTGACGATGGCGTTCATAGCTGCTCCTCCTTTATTTTCATTCATTATTATAAAACAGCCTCCGGCGAGGAGAATAAAAATTCCCCCCGCCGGTCATGGTTTACAGCTCGTCGAAGAACTTGTCGTGGATGGCCCGGACCGCCCGGTTCACGTCCGTCTCGTCCAGCAGGACGGAGACCCGGATTTCCGAGGTGTTGATCATCTGGATGTTGATGCCCGCCTCGTAGAGGGCCTCGAACATTTTGGCGGCCACGCCGCAGTTGCTCATCAGGCCCACGCCCACGATGGAGACCTTTCCGATCCGGTCGTCGGCCTCGATGTGGTCGAAGCGCAGGGCCTCCTTGTGTTCGTTCAGGATGCCCTCTACTTCCTGCTGGTCCTTCCGGTGGATGGTAAAGGTGATGTCCTTGGTGTCCTCCCGGCCGATGGACTGTAAGATTACGTCCACATTGATGTTGTGTTTGCTTAGCAGGTCGAAGACCTGGAAGGCGACGCCGGGGTTGTGCTGCAGGCCCACCAGGGCCACCCGGGCGATGCTGGTATCCTTGGCAACCCCGGCGATGTTGGTCTTTTCCACTTTCGTAACCTCCTTGACTTTCGTGCCGGGCTTCCGCTCCAGGCTGGAAAGCACTTCCAAATTTACGCGGAACTTCTTGGCCAGCTCCACGCTGCGGTTGTGGAGCACCTGGGCCCCCTGAGACGCCAGCTCCAGCATCTCGTCATAGGTAATCTCATCCATCTTCCGGGCCGTGGGGACGATGCGGGGGTCCGCCGTGTACACGCCGTCCACGTCGGTGTAGATCTGGCAGAGATTCGCCCGGAACGCCGCCGCCAGGGCCACGGCGCTGGTGTCGGAGCCCCCCCGGCCCAGGGTGGTCACGTCCCCGTTCCGGTCCACGCCCTGGAAACCGGTGACAATGACGATGCGGTGCTGGTCCAGCTCCGCCTGGATGCGCTCGGAGTCGATGCGCTTGATGCGGGCGTCGGCGTGGACGGTGGTGGACTGGATGCCCACCTGCCAGGCCGCCAGGGACACGCAGGGCAGGCCCATGGCCTCCAGCGCCATGGCGCACAGAGCCACGGAGATCTGCTCCCCCGTGGAGAGGAGCATATCCAGCTCCCGCTTGGAGGCGTTGGGGTTGACCTCCTTCGCCTTTTCAATCAGGTCGTCGGTGGTGTCCCCCTGGGCGGACAGGACCACGATCACGTCGTTGCCCTTTACGTAGGTCTCCGCGATGATTCGGGCGACATTTTGGATGCGCTGGGCGTCCCTCACGGAGCTGCCGCCGAATTTCTGTACGATCAAACTCATGAATCTATCTTCCTTTTCCGCTTGAAATCAGGTTGGACGGGAGGAAGGGCCTTCTTCCCCGCTCTATCCTATGCGGCGGACCCCGCTCCGGGTCAGCCGTCCAATACCCGCATGCAGGCCAGCACGTTCAGGGAGCGGGACTGCTGGGCCGCGTCGTCCCCGCTGAGGGGTTCGGTCAAAAAGGCGGTCTCCCCGTCCTCGCTGAGAACCTCCACCTGCCCGAAGGCCAGGGCCGCGTCGGTGAGGCTGCCCTCGATGCGGAAGTAATGCCGGGTCCTCAGGGTCGAGGACTCCTGGAAGCCCGCCGTATCCGCCGACCAGCCGATTTCCTCCCGCTTGGGGCTTTGCTGGAGGCATTCCATCACGTCCGCCACGCAGGCGGAGGCGGTGGGCAGCTCCCCGGCCCCCCGGCCGTAAAACATCACCTCGCCGGTGGCGTTGCCCCGGACCATTACGGCGTTGAACACGTCCTCCACGTTGGCCATGGGGTTGTCCTCGGGGATTAAATGCGGGGCCACGTAGGCCGTCCGCCCGCCGCCGGGAAGGCGCGCCGCCCGGCCCAGGAGCTTGATGCGGTAGCCCGCCCGCTGGGCGATTTTCACGTCCCGGAGGCTCAGCCTGCTGATGCCCTCCATGGGCACCCGCTCCGGGTCGATCTGGCTTCCGAAGGCCAGGTCCGCCAGAATGCAGATCTTCCGCCCGGCGTCGACGCCCTCCACGTCGGCGGTGGGGTCCGCCTCGGCGTAGCCCTTGGCCTGGGCCTCCCGGAGGGCGTCGGAGAAAAAGGCTCCGGTGCGGACCATCCGGGTGAGGATATAGTTGGTGGTCCCGTTTAAGATGCCGTAGACCTCGTCGATGCGGTTGGCCGCCATGCACTGGGTCAGGGGATGGAGCACCGGGATGCCGCCGCCCACGCTGGCCTCGAAGAGGTAGCTGACGTTCTTCCGCCTGGCCAGGGCCAGCAGCTCGCAGCCCTTCTCCGCCACCAGCTGCTTGTTGGCGGTAACCACGTGCTTCCCGGCGGACAGGGCCCGCTTCGTGTACTCGTAGGCCGCCTCCACACCGCCGATGGTCTCCACCACCACCCGGACGTCGTCGTCCTCCTCGATTTTCTGAAAGTCGTCGGTCATCAGCTGCCGGTAAGGCCCGTCCTTAAAGTGCCGCACCAGCACGCGTTTCACCTGCAAGGGCTCTCCCAGCTTCCGCTCAATCTGCCGGGCGTTCTCCGCCACCACCTTGGCCACGCCCGTGCCCACGGTGCCCAGGCCCAGGATCGCGATCTGTATCATTCCGTAAACCTCTCTTTATCCCGCTAAAATCTCAAATTTCAGCACGCCCTCCAAGGCGGTCACATCCCCCATCAGCTGCTCCAGAGACTCCGAAAGGCCGCTGGTTTCGGCGGAGATGGTCACCGCCGCGCAGCCGTTGGTGGGAATGCTCTGGTTGATGGTCAGGATATTGGCCCCGGAGGCGGCGAACACCGCCAGCACGCCGGACAGCACCCCCGCCACGTCCTTGAGCATGGCGTAAAAGGTGATGATGTGTTCCGCCTTCATGTCGTTGAAGGGCTGGACGGAGTCCTTGTATTTATAGAAGGCGCTGCGGCTGATGCCCGCCATCTTGGTGGCCGCCCCCACGGTGTCCGCCTCTCCGGTCTGCATCATCCGCTTGGCCTCCGCCACCTTGACGAAAATCTCCGGCAGCGCCTCCGCCGCCACAATATAGTATTTAACCGTCTTTGCCATCGCATCCTCCATCACGGGCCGCCCCCGGCGGCGCTTAGTCCGCCCATTGCGGTCATTTGTCCTCCCTGCATGGTAACACATTTTCTCCCGCTTCGCAACTGTCGGAATCGGGAAAACTGATCGAAAAATCCCCCCTTTCCGTGGGCAAAATGCCGGGAGGCGCCGGGGCGTCGGCCCGTCCCAAAATGAATATTCATCTAGATATTCATTTTCATTCTAACATTGTGTCTAAAAAATGCACAAAGGCCCTGGACCGCTCCGGGATTTTTCGGCGATTTTGGAGAAATGCGCCAAATAAATATGCACAGCTTCTGAAAAAGTATTGACAGACGGACGCGTCCGTGCTAAGGTAGCCACAGTTCAAGGGGGAACCGTCCCCCGGAGCTTTGAAACCAGCGCCCGGTCCGCCGGGGAAAGACTTTTGGATGAAAAGGATGATTGTATCATGAAGAAATTTGTGACTCTGCTTTTGGCCCTGGCCATGGTCCTGAGCCTGGCCGCCTGCGGCGGCGGAGACAAGCCCGCCGATAACGCCGGGGATTCCGCCCCCGCCGACTCCCAGCC
>VSMY01000046.1 GCA_009773995.1 Oscillibacter sp.
CTCACCGACAAGGACGAGATCCAGTACGAGGAAGCAGTTGCCGTTCTGAACCGTATCGGTGTCATCACCGGTTACGAGGACGGCAGCTTCCGTCCCGAGACGGAGCTGACCCGCGGCGCGGCCGCCAAGATCATCGTCTCCCTGATGATCGGCCCCGATGCTGCCTCCGCTCTGCCCAACAACGCGAGTCCCTACCCCGACGTTCCCGCGAGCCACACCTTCGCGGGCGTCATCGGCTACTGCAAGACGGCCGGCTACATCAGCGGCTATGGCGACGGCACCTTCAAGCCCGCCAACCCCCTGACCGGCTATGCCTTTGCGAAGATGCTGCTCGGCGCCGTCGGCTATAAGAGCAACATCGAGGGCTTCGTGGACACCGGCTGGACCATGAACGTGGCCCGGATCGGCAACGTGGCCGGCCTGTTCGACCGTCTGAACTTCGACGGCGCGAAGGCCGTGACCCGTGACGAGGCCTGCCAGCTGGCTCTGAACACCCTGAAGGCCACCATGGTGGACTACGGCAACGCCAACACCGTTGTCAGCTCCTCCGGCGAGGTCCTGACCGTTCAGGGCAGCAAGGCCCAGTATGTCACCAGCAACAACCGTGACATCAACGCCAACATCAACCGCCGGGTTATCAGCGCGACCAACAACGAGCTGACCCTGGAGTTCGGCGAAGAGCACTTCAAGGACCTGCGCCTGGAGCATGACCGCTTCGATCCCGCTTATGACATCTATGGTCATCCCTCCAACGAGTGGTCCTACAAGAAGGTCACCATCGGCACCTTCCCCCTGAAGGCCGACTTCACCTTCACCAAGCAGATGTCCCACATCGAGGACACCGTGGCTACCAAGGAGAAGGCTCTGGGTCTGCGCGGGTATGATACCTACAGCACCGACCACAAGACCACCAGCGGTTACAGCACCGTGAACGGCGTGGTCCTGGGCAGCGATCCCTTCAATGACGCTACTCAGATCCACATCAACGGCTGGAACGCCCGCGTCTACAACGACGATTACAAGCAGGGCGTCAACACCGCCTCCACTAAGCTGTCTGACGGTGAGATCTTCACCTACGACGCTTCCAAGGTTGGCGAGACCAACAAGGAAGAGGCCCCCTCTCTGTCCGAGATCGCGGACCTGACCGACAACGGCGTGACCGTTGAGGTCTATGTCTGCCCCGTTGACGCCGACTTCATCACCAACGTCGTCGTCATCCGGACCCAGCTGATGGAAGTTGACCGCGTCGCCACCGACTATGTCGAGCTGGACCGCGTGAGCTCCGACAGCAAGGACAAGGCCCTGACCGAGATTGCCGGTTACAACGACAATGCCCTTCATGCTGAGACCATCAGCGTCAAGGACAACAACTACGACGCCTACAACGTTCTGAAGGAACTGAAGGCGGGCGACGAAGTTGCGGTTATCCCCTACACCGCCGACGACGGCAAGACCTGGGAAGTTGGCCGGGCTTATGTGCCTGAGACTGTTTCCGGCGTTCTGACCAACGTCGACATCTACAACACCAAGAGCAAGGCCGACGGCAACGCGATTGCTATCACTGTTGGCGGCACCACCTATCCCATCGCCCAGTGGAACAAAGATATGCGCGGCATCGACGGCTACAAGATCAAGGCTTCCAAGAAGGACGTCACCCTGTACCTGGATGAGCTGGGCAATGCCCTGCTGGCCAAGGACGTGGCCGCTTCCGACAACTGGATTGTCGTTGGCGATTACTATCAGGCCGCCGGCACCAATGGCCGTGTGGGCTGGTTCGTCCATGGCTGGACCATCAAGGGCGACGAGGTCGACCTGGAGCTGGGCACCATCCGCGGCGCGGCTGAGAAGTACGCTCCCGGCGAGCTGGTGCAGTACCGTGTTGCCGAGGCCGGCAACGGCGAGTATGAGCTCAACAAGCCCAACTACAACGAGCGCTCCATCCTGAAGAACGGCGTCCAGGCCGGTTGGAAGGAGCCCCAGCTGAAGGACGACGGCAAGGTTACCGGCGAGGGCGTTTACACCATCTCCCAGTTTGCCTTCCAGACCGGCGCTGCCGACAACAAGTACAAGATCCAGAGCCGGAACACCCTGCTGCCCCTGGACTTCTACAACACCGAGAAGGACAAGGGTGCGGCTTACACTGTGATCGAGGGCGACCGTTACGATTACAGCCAGGCTACCTCTCTGAATGACGTGGTGGCGAAGGGTCAGATTCTGAGCGCTGCTACCGCCTTCTATGACAAGAAGGACACCTACGGCGTTTCCGACGCTGGCGGTACCGACTCTTACGACCACTGGTTCTATAAGACCGCTCCTTATGACGGCGTGAAGTTCATCTATGTGGGCTTCGACACCACCAACGGCGAGGTCGAGACCATCAACGTGGTGGACGGCGTTCAGAACGTCGAGTACAAAGAGCTGCTCCAGATCAACCGCTGGTGGAGGAACGTGGGCACCAACGACCTGGGCACGTTCGTTGCCAGCCCCGCCGAGGCCTATGTCGACAAGAACGGCAAGGTCAAGGCCGTGGTCATCAAGTCCGACTCTGCTGAGGCGAACCTGAAGGATCTGATGATCATCACCGACAACAAGGGCGCCAACACCTCCGTCAAGGGCGGTGCTGAGGCTCCCACCTCCGGCACGTATTACACCCGTCAGTATGTCTCCGGCGAGGACGGCTTCAAGGAAGAGAAGACCGGCTACTTCGACAAGGCCCTCAGCGTGGGCACCGTCGTGACCGGCCGCCTGGGCGCCGACAACATCATCAAGGCCCGGACCTTCCACGCCACCGAGTACACCAACCGCAACCCCGACGGCATCTATGTCAAGGGCATTGCGCCTCTGTACACGCTGGAGAACAAGAAGGCCGACAACGCGTTCTATGTTGGGCCTCTGGCCACTACTAACGACGCCACCGTCACGAACCCCGAGGTCCGCAAGCTGGGCACCGGCGTTAACGGCGACGCGCTTCTGAACGAGGCCGCCTGCGATATCCTGAGCGGCAAGGACGTTCTGGGCGTCAACGACAACACTCCCAAGAAGGGCCTGATCAAGGTCGACAGCACCACCCAGTTCATCGACCTGCGCGACGGCCGTCCCGGCGACATCGACGAGATTGGCGACCTGTTCGATCTCGACAACAACAAGGACATCGAGCTCAAGATCATTCTGAACGGCAACAGCAGCAGCGACGGCTTCCGTCATGCCTATGCCATCATGATTCTTGAGGCCGGCGAGGGTCCCGACAACGCGAAGGCTCCCACCGTGGCCGTTCTGGGCAAGGTCGGCACGCAGGCTTCCACGAACCCTGTTAAGGGCGACGGCAAGACCCTGGCTACCGCCTATGAGTTCACCGTGGACGAGGGCACCGAGATCAAGCTGACCGCTCTCGTGAGCAACATCACCGGCGTTGAGAAGGACGCCAAGTGGACCGAGACCGCTACCGGCGCTGTGATTTCCACCACGAAGGAAGCCACCGTGACCGCTCCCGCCAGCGTGAAGTTCGAGGTGACCAACCGCGACACCAGCGTGGCGGACAAGGTTGAGACCACCACGACCGTCTACGTCAAGGTCGGCGCTGCCGCGACGGCTCCCACCAAGACCCTGACCCTGGCTGGCGCTCTGCTGGTTGCTCCCGGCTCCAAGAACGCCAACGTTGGCAAGCCCAACGGCACGGTCAATGTCTACGTTGGTGTTGACGCTAAGACCAGCTCCAACGTTGCGATGAAGATGCTGCCCGGCGGCGAGGTTGCTACCGCTACCTATCAGGTTCCCGCGGGCGCGACCGTTACCATCAGCAGCGGCGCGTTTGCCTCTGCTAACAAGACCATTCCTGTCACGGCCGACGACGGCACGACCGTTGTGAATGTCAGCCTGGTTGACAACAGCAATACCGATACTATCACCTTCAAGATGCCCGAGGCCAACCTGACCTTGAACATGAAGGAAGCTGATAAGTTCGTGACTGCCGACGGCTCCGACAACAGCTCTCAGGTCTACACCCTGAAGAGCTCCGGCGGTGTGACCGGCACCTTCAAGGACGGCACCACCAACGAGGAGAAGACCCTGGCCGCCAACGGCGAGATCACCATCGAGCACAACGGTGTGTTCACCGTAAGCGAGACCGGTACGGGCAATGCGGTTCTGAACAACGCGAGAACCAAGACCGGCTCTGCCGACGCGGTTAAGGGCGGCACCATCAACCTCACCGCTGGCAACATCACCCTGTACTCCGCCAGCAAGGTTACTCCCGCTGGTACTAGCGTTACCCTCTCTGGCGCGAACAACATCTCCGTTAGTGCGAACACGGCTACCTACGTTGAGGCCGGTGTGGCGCTGACCATTGCCAAGGGCAGCTTCGACGGCGTCCTGGTTGGCGACGCCGACGCGAAGAGCGGCGACGCTGCGGCGCTGACGCTCACCCTGGGCGAGAAGGACATGTTTGTCTCCGGCGCTTGGAAGGTTGAGCTGCTGAGCAGCGACATCACCGCCAAGGACGGCGACGGTAATGAACTTGCTTCCGGCAAGCTCGTGAAGGGTGCCACCGGCCTCACCCTGGTTCCGAAGGATGCCAACTATGTGGCCGTTGAGCTGACCACCGGCACCGAGACGGTCGCGGCGGGCGTTGCCAACGCTGTTGCCAGCGTCACGGCGGCTAAGAAGTACGATGCTTTCACCAAGGTGACTGTGTCTGCCGATATCCAGAAGGTCAGCCTGGCGAGCCCCTACGGCAAGCCCATGAATCCTGAGCTTGCGCAGTCTGCCATCGCTACCAACGGCGTTGGCGTTAAGGCTGGCACGAGCATCTTTGTCACCGGTAAGGCTACGCCTGCGGCGAAGGACATCATCAAGTTCAACTCCTTCGAGGGAACTGGTGAGAGCGCTACCGACGACATCAACGTTACTGAGAGCATCGCCGCTCCGGACACCTCTGCGGCTCCGACCGCCATTGTGGTTATCGGGTCCAAGACGGTTGCTCTGAGCGAGGGTCAGCCTACTCCCTGATTCTTTCGATGTCTCACAAATAGTTTACCACGTGTAAGCTAAGAAAGCGCCCCGGCTTCGGCCGGGGCGCTTTTTGCCGCTCAAAGGAACGCTACGCAGAAATCGGAAAAGTCAATGCCGCCCGTTCCGGCGGGCTGGGTCAGCTCAAACACCAGCTTCTGGGTAGCGGTATAAGGCCCGGTCCAGCGGTAGGCGTGAAGCGCGGAGAAACCGCCCTTCCCGGTGATGTCGAAGCTGTTGGTGTACAGGTGGGTCATGGGAGTCCCATTCATCGTTGGCGTAACGCTCCCGCCCAGACTGTGATACCAGAGGTAGATTTCTTCCCAGGGCTCCTGGAGCTTGGGTTCCAGGGGGACGGTCACGGTTCCGGAGGTGGCGGGGGCCATCAGGGTGACCCTGCCGTTGCTGATGGACGCGCCGCCGGAGAGGGTACAGGAGTTCGGCACGGTGAAGCCGTCGTAAATGACGAAGCGGCGGGAGACGGCCTTGTCGTGGTGCCCGATGGCGGCAATGCTGAGCTGGCCCACCTGAAAGGCGAGGTCCGCAACATTTCTCCGCAGCCGGGCCAGCTCGGCGGCGATCTTGGCGTTGTCGGCGTTGAAGTCCTCCATGCGGATCCGGTCGGAGAGCTCCCATTGGTTGAGATGGCAGTAGTCTGTTTTTTTCATATTGCAAATCCTCCTTGTGTTTAGACTTATAAGAGGGCACACCGGGGGAGGAGTTGCACGGAAAAGGGCAGCCGGGGCATAAAAAAACCGTCCGGCCTTTGGCCGGGCGGCTTTTCAGTCCTTTGGCAGGGAGCGCCGCAGAATGTCGACGGTATGCTCCTCGATTTGATAAAGCTGCATGGCAAACAGAAACATATCCAGGTTCTGGTTGGACATGTCTGTCCGAGCCAGGCCGATGATGATGTTTACGTCGAAGCTGTCACCCCGGGAGGGCTGGCGGCGGACATAGGGAGCCAGGTGCCCCATTCGGTTCAGGGCCCTGGCGAGAAGGCGGCTTTCATCCCGCTCTTTCAGTTCCTGCGGCGTCGGATGTTCCAGAGGCCTTACGCCGGAGTCCGACTCCTGCAGACCCGCGTTGACCAGCAAATCCCGCATCAGGGTTAAGTAAACCAGCTGGAGGCTGGCGTAATAAGCCAGCTTATAGTTGACGTAGACGTTTCCAACGGCCCAGCGGTTAAACCAGACGCGATCCCTGTAAGGCCCTGGATTCTTTCTCTCTGCGTACTCCAATGCCTTGTTGAGATTGAACTGAAAGCCTTTGGTGGAAATCAGCGCCGCGCAAAGGACGGCCGCGATTTTCCTTCCGTCCAGCAGCTCGTCGGGGGCGCGGTGGTTGGAAGGACCGTAGCAGATGTCTTTGAGCTGCGCCCGAAGGCGGCAGTATTCTTCGTGAAGCGCGGGCTTCCATTCCTCGGAAGACCTGGGATACAGCCCGCAGTGCTCCACGAAATCCGGGTCGCACTCGTCCATGACGGTCTGTGACACCGGCAGTATGACGTCATACCAGATATAGTCAAAAGAAGACCAATCTTTAGGTAACATCCATATAGCCCCCTATATCAGCTTTCAGATCCTCTTCCAGGAGCTTGCTGACCTGGGGGCGGTGAAGGCTGGCGAGGACGTGTCCCATGGGGTCGTAGCTGTTGTTTGTGCTGAAAAGACCCATGATGCTCGCGCAGGCGTAGTCGTCGCCGTCGGGGACCGGGGCGGAGGAGGAATCCTCCGCGGAGGCTTCGGAGTTCCGCCGCCGGATAGAGCTGTAAACACCCAGCACCATCAGGAAGCAGCCGAAGATCCAGAAGAAATCTGTCATTGAAAAGTACCACCTTTCTTTTAAGTTACGAGATTAGGGGAGGGCGCCGTCCTGAGCGAGGGCGGCCTCCTGGCCCGAAGGGGGCGATCCGTCATCAGGCGAAGAGGGCGATCCGCTATGGGACGAGGCGGACGCGCCGCCGTCCTCCGGGGGAGGACCCTTATGCGTTAAACCTTTCTTGCCGCCTGCGATCACCATCGGGTCCAAAAAGAGGGGACCGTTAATCTCCGCCTCCTGGGCCTTAGTATGCCATCGCCCAATCTGGGAGATGGAAGACAGACCCAGCGTTACGATAACGGCTGAGCCGAGGTAGACGAATACGTTCAGCCAAGGGGAGGAGTAGAGGCTCAAAAGCACGTAACCAAGCGGGTAGACCATCGTCAGAACCAGCAGCGCCACATTTTGGCCGGAATGCTCAATCTTGTTCTTGGAAACGACGTCGTAGTTTTGAATAAAGGTGCTCAGGCCCATGGTAATCGCCGTGGGCAGGACGCTGGCGCAGAGCGTCTGCGAGAAAGCCGCTTGGTCGAACTCTACCGGAAATTTTTCCTGGGAGAGGGCGCTCATGATAAAAGACAGGGGAATGGATATGAGAAATGTGATGAAATACAGCGCCAAGTTTTGACCCAGCGGGTCGGTCAGCCCTTTATCCCATCGCCGCTTCAGCCAGCCAGGCATCATCGTCTTGTCTTCCTGTTGCTGTGTCGACCGTTTGGAAGTCATCTCTCTGTCTCACTCTTTTCCGTTGTAGGTATGTGTTTGCAGGGTGCGCCCGGCGCGCTCCTATGAAGCGGGGAGGGCCGGAAAATTGCACGGGGACATCCCCCGAGACTCCGGCAAAAAAGACTCCGCCCAGGCCACGATGCACAAAAGCGCAAAATATCCCCTTGAATAAGGTGCATACAGCAATATCCGGTTCCCCCAAAGGGAAAAAGACCCCGCAATGCCAGGGGCTTGCGGGTAACTGCCGACAGAATAGCATAACAGCGGGGATGCTGTCAACCCCTTTTTCCTTGTCGGACATCATAAGGATGCCCTACTATTATACGGGAATCCGGCAAATCTGTCAACCTGAAAAACGTACAAAATTACAAGGAAAAGTACTATGTTGCTAAAGGAGCCTGTCGCGCCGTTTCCGCCTTACAGAAACTTCCCATTTAGGCAGAGAATCCTTGTGCATTCCGCCTATTGAATAAATATTCATATGAGCTGTATAATTTCGGTATCATTAAACATAACGGAGGCGTAGCCATGAAAAAGAATATCAAAAAAGTAGTCCTCGCCTATTCCGGCGGGCTGGATACATCCATCATCATCCCCTGGCTGAAGGAGAACTACGGCGACGTGGAGATCATCGCCGTGGCCGGAGACGTGGGCCAGGACCAGGAGCTGGACGGCCTGGAGGAAAAGGCCCTCAAGACCGGGGCCAGCAAGCTGTACGTCGCGGACCTCACCGACGAGATGGTGGACGAGGTTATCATTCCCTCCTTGAAAATGGGGGCCAGCTACGAGCAGTACCTCCTGGGCACGGCCTTTGCCCGGCCCATCATTGCCCGGAAGCTGGTGGAGATCGCCAAGGCCGAGGGGGCGGACGCCATCGCCCACGGCTGCACCGGAAAGGGCAACGACCAGGTCCGGTTTGAGCTGGCCATCAAGCGCTTCGCCCCGGAGATGACCATTATCGCCCCTTGGCGGGAGTGGGACATTAAGGGCCGGGACGAGGAAATCGACTACGCCGAGGCCCACAAGGTCCCCCTGAAAATCAGCCGGGAGACCAACTATTCTAAGGACAAGAACCTCTGGCACCTGAGTCATGAGGGCCTGGACCTGGAGGACCCCGCCAACGAGCCCCAGTATGAAAAAGAGGGCTTTCTGGAGATGGGCGTCAGCCCCGTGGCCGCCCCGGACAAGGCCGCCTATGTGACCATCGACTTTGAAAAAGGCGTGCCTGTGGCGGTGGACGGCGAGAAAATGAAGGCCAGCGACGTCATCCGGAAGCTGAACAAACTGGGCGGGGAAAACGGCATCGGCCTTCTGGACATCGTGGAGAACCGCCTGGTAGGCATGAAGGACCGGGGCGTTTACGAGACCCCGGGCGGCACGATTCTGTATAAGGCCCACCAGTGCCTGGAGATGATAACGGTAGACAAGGACACCGCCCACATGAAGAGCAAGCTGGCGGTAGACTTCGCGGACCTGGTGTACAACGGCAAGTGGTTCACTCCCCTGCGGGAGGCCCTCAGCGCCTTTGCCGACAAGACCCAGGAGCATGTCACGGGCTCCGTGAAACTGAAGCTGTACAAAGGCAACATGATTACGGCTTCCATCACCTCCCCCGAGAGCCTGTACTCCGAGGAGCTGGTGACCTTCAATGAAAGCGCCTATGACCAGACCAACGCCACGGGCTTCATCAATCTGTGGGGCCTGCCCGACACCGTCCTGGCGCTGCGGGAGCAGGGGAAACTATAATTTAAAGAGGAGCAAAGACCATGAAACTTTGGGGCGGACGGTTCAGCAAGGAGACGGATACCCTGGCCAACGACTTCCAGTCCTCCATTCACTTTGATCAGCGGCTCTGCCGGGAGGATATCCGGGGCAGCATGGCCCATTCCGAGATGCTGGCGGCCCAGGGCGTCATCTCCCAGGCGGACAAGGACGCGATTCAGAAGGGCCTGGCGGACATCCTGGCGGACGTTGAGGCGGGGAAGGTGGAGTTCTCCCCCGCCAACGAGGATATCCACATGAACATCGAGGCCCTGCTCACCGCCCGCGTCGGCGAGGCGGGGAAGCGCCTCCACACCGCCCGGTCCCGGAACGACCAGGTGGCCTTGGACTTCCGGATGTATGTGCGCAAGGAGATCGGGACTGTGATTGGGCAGCTGCTGGATCTGGAAAGAGTCCTCTGCACCCAGGCAAAGGGGCACCGGAACACGGTCATGCCCGGCTATACCCACTTGCAGCGGGCCCAGCCCATTTCCTTCGCCCAGCACCTTTTGGCCTACGCCGCCCAGTTCTCCCGGGATGTGACCCGGCTGGAGGACTGCCGCGATCGCCTGAACGAGTGCCCCCTGGGTTCCGGCGCTCTGGCGGGGACCACCTACCCCATCGACCGTTTCCAGACGGCTCGGGCCCTGGGTTTCGATCGCCCCTGCGGCAACTCCCTGGACGGCGTGTCCGACCGGGACTATGCCCTGGAGCTTTTGAGCGCGCTCTCTATTTTAATGATGCACCTCAGCCGCTTCGCCGAGGAGATCATCCTCTGGTGCAGCTGGGAGTTCAAGTTCGTGGAGCTGGACGAGGCCTATTCCACCGGCTCCAGCATCATGCCTCAGAAGAAAAACCCGGACATGGCGGAGCTGGTCCGGGGGAAGACGGGCCGGGTCTACGGGGACCTGATGGGTCTGCTGACCGTCATGAAGGGTCTGCCCCTGGCCTATAACAAGGATATGCAGGAGGACAAGGAGCCGGTTTTCGATGCCCTGGATACCGTGGAGCAGTGTCTGCCGGTGTTCACGGGGATGATCGGCACTATGCGGGTCTTGCCGGAGAATATGCGCGCCGCGGCGGGCCGGGGCTTCATCAACGCCACGGACTGCGCCGACTACCTGACGAAAAAGGGCATGCCCTTCCGGGACGCCTACACCGCCACGGGGCGGCTGGTAGCGCTCTGCGCCGCCCAGGGGAAAACCCTGGAGGAGCTGACCCTGGAGGAGCTGCGGGCCGTCTCAGAGCTCTTTGGCGAGGACGTGTACGAGGCCCTGAAGCTGGAGAACTGCATGGCCCTCCGGCGGAGCTTCGGCGGCCCGGCGGCGGCGGAAACCACCCGGCAGATTGAGGAAATCGAGGCGTTCGTTCAGGCACGAAGCGAATAAGAGGGAGGCGGTCCCATGAAACCAAAGGTTTATATCGACGGCAAGGAGGGCACCACCGGTCTCCAGATATACGACCGCTTAGCCGCCCGGAAGGATATTGAGCTCCTCCTCATTGAGGAGGCCAAGCGGAAGGACCCGGAGGAGCGGAAGAAGCTGCTGAACGCCGCCGGCCTGGTGTTCCTCTGCCTGCCGGACGCCGCCGCCGTGGAGGCGGTGAACCTCATTGAAAACGGCCATACCCGCGTCATCGACTGCTCCACCGCCCACCGGACGGCGGAGGGCTGGACTTACGGCTTCCCGGAGCTGTCCGGGCAGCGGGAGGCCGTCAAGGCGGCGGCCCGGGTGGCGAATCCGGGGTGCTATGCCACAGGCTTCCTCTCGCTGGTCCGGCCGCTGGTGGAAAAGGGGGCGCTGTCCCCCAAGGCCCGGCTGACCTGCCACGCGCTGTCCGGCTACACAGGCGCAGGGAAAAAGGCCGTCGCCCAGTATACCGACCCGGACCGGGCGGAGGAGTTGGCGAGCCCGCGGCATTACGCTGTGACCCTGTCCCACAAGCATCTGCCGGAGATGGCGGCTGTCGCCGGACTGGACCGCCCGCCCCTGTTTACGCCCATGATCTGTAATTACCCCCAGGGGATGGTGGTTACCGTCCCGCTGTGGGCGGAGGAGCTGGAGGGCGCACAATCCGTCGAGAGCCTGCGGGCGCTGTATGCGGACTACTACGCCGGCAGCCCCATTGTGACCCTCCGTCCCGCCGACGCGCCCTCCTGCGGCTTCATCGGCGCCAACAATCTGGCCGGGACGGACAGTTTGCAGATTTTCGTCAACGGGAACCGGGAGCAGCTGATGCTCTCCGCCCGCCTGGACAACCTGGGCAAGGGCGCGTCGGGGGCGGCGGTGCAGAACATGAACCTGATGCTGGGCTTCGAGGAAACGGCGGGCCTGAATCTCTGAGAACGGGAGAAAATAAATATGCTGAACTTCATTGGCGGCGGCGTCTGCGCCGCCCAGGGCTTCCGGGCGGCGGGGGTCCACGCGGGGGTCAAGACCCACGCGGAATGGAAGAAGGACGTGGCGCTGATCGTCTCCGACGTGGAGTGCGCGGCGGCGGCGGTGTTTACGAAAAACGTGGTCAAGGCCGCCCCCATCCATGTGGACCGCAGGCACCTGACGGATGGGAGAGCCCGTGCCGTCATAGCCAACAGCGGAAACGCCAACGCCTGCGCCCCCCAGGGGGAGGAAAATGCAGAGCGGATGTGCGCCGCGGCCGCCAAGGCCATCGGCTGTGCGCCGGAGGACGTGCTGGTGAGCTCCACCGGCATCATCGGCCAGCGGATCAACGTGGAGGCCATCGAGGCCGCCGTCCCGGCACTGTGCGCCGCTCTGGAGCGGTCCGCGGAGGCCAGCGACGCGGCGGGCCACGCCATCATGACCACCGATACCGTGAAAAAAGAGGCGGCGGTAGAGACCGCCGTGGGCGGTAAGACCGTTCGCCTGGGGGGCGTGGCCAAGGGCAGCGGCATGATTCACCCCAACATGGGCACCATGCTCTGCTTCCTCACCACGGACTGCGCCATCTCCCCGGAGATGATCAAGGCCGCCCTTTTGGAAACGGCGGCGGTCAGCTTCAACCGTATCAGCGTAGACGGGGACACCTCCACCAACGACACCTGCTGCGTCCTGGCCAACGGCCTGGCGGGAAACGAGCCCATCACGGCCAAGGGCCCGGAGTACGACGTCTTTGTGGAGGCCCTGAAAGCCCTGTGCACGGAGCTTGCCAAGAAAATGGCCTCCGACGGCGAGGGGGCCCGGCACCTCATCACTTGCACCGTCAAGGGGGCGAAGTCCGAGCAAAGCGCCGAGACCATCTGCAAGTCCGTGGTCTCCTCCACGCTGACCAAGGCGGCCATCTTCGGCGCGGATGCCAACTGGGGCCGGGTGCTGTGCGCCATGGGCTACTCCGGGGAGGAGTTTGATCCGGATAAGGTGTCCGTTCACTTCGCCAGCGCCGCCGGGGATATCCAGGTCTGCGCCGGCGGCCGGGGCCTGGACTTTGACGAGGACCTCGCCAAGAAGGTCCTGACGGAGCACGACGTGGAAATCAATATCTCCATGGGGGAGGGAGAAGCCTCCTGCACCTGCTGGGGCTGTGATATCACCTACGACTATATTAAAATCAACGGCGACTACAGAACGTAAGGGGGGCGGACGGCATGTCTTCCCATGAACAGCAGGCCCAGACCCTGATCGAGGCCCTGCCCTACATTCAAAAATTCACCGGCAAGACCATCGTGGTCAAATACGGCGGCAACGCCATGGTCTCCGACACCCTGCGCCAGGCGGTGATGAGCGACGTCATCCTGCTGAACCTGGTGGGCATCCGGGTGGTGGCCGTCCACGGCGGCGGGCCGGAGATTTCCGCCATGCTGAAAATGATTGGGCACGAGTCCAAGTTTGTGGACGGTCTCCGCTACACCGACGTGACCACCATGGACATTGTCCAGGCGGTGCTGTGCGGCAAGGTCAACAAGGATCTAGTGGCCCAGCTGAACCGCCTGGGCGGGCGGGCCGTGGGCCTGTGCGGCATGGACGGGCAGCTGTTCCAGGCGGAGCAGCTGGACGAGAAATACGGCCTGGTAGGCAGGATTACCGGCGTAAACCCCGAGCCGGTGAAAAGCGCCCTGGAGAACGGGTACATCCCCATCGTGTCCACCGTGGCCCAGGGAGTGGACGGAGACACGGCCTACAACATCAACGCGGACACCGCCGCGGCCAAGCTGGCGGAGGCCCTGGGGGCGGAGAAGCTGATTCTGCTCACCGATGTCCGGGGGCTTCTCCGGGACCCCAAGGACGAGTCTACCCTCATCCACGTAGTCCGCACCCAAGAGGTTCCGGCCCTGGTGGAGGAGGGGGTCATCTCCGGGGGCATGATCCCCAAAATGCAGTGCTGTGTGGACGCCATCCACGGCGGCGTGGAGCGGGTCCACATCCTGGACGGACGTATCCCCCATTCCATCCTCATCGAGTTGCTCTCCGACGAGGGCATCGGCACCATGATGAAAAAGGAGGAGATCCTATGACATCCGAAGCCGTCAAGAGCTTGACCCATCAGCATATCATGAATACCTACGGCCGCTTCCCGGTGGCCCTGGACCATGGAGAGGGAGCCACCCTCTATGACCCCGAGGGCCGGGCGTACATCGACTTCACCAGCGGCATCGGCGTTACCGCTTTGGGCTATGGAAACCAGCCCTGGGCGGAGGCCGTGGCGGACCAGGCAAAGAAGCTGGGACACACGTCCAACCTCTTTTACACCGAGCCCCCGGCGAAGCTGGCGGAGATCCTCTGCAGCCGCACGGGGGAGAGCGCCGTCTTCTTTGCCAACGGCGGAGGCGAAGCCAACGAGGGCATGATCAAGCTGGCGAGAAAATACAGCTTCGACAAATACGGCCAGGGCCGTGCAACCATCGTCACCCTGAAGAACTCCTTCCACGGCCGGACCATCACCACCCTGAAGGCCACGGGCCAGGAAGTGTTCCACAATTACTTCTTCCCCTTCACCGAGGGCTTCCGCTACGTTCCGGCCAACGACCTGGACGCTTTGCGCGCCCAGGACCAGGGGGACGTCTGCGCCGTCATGGTGGAGCTGGTTCAGGGCGAGGGCGGCGTGCTGCCCCTGGAGAAGGACTATGTGAAGGCCGTGGAGAACCTCTGCGCCGAGAAGGACTGGCTGCTCCTGGTGGACGAGGTCCAGACCGGCGTGGGCCGGACGGGCACGCTGTTCGCCTTCCAGCAGTATGACCTCCTGCCCGACGTGGTGAGCTTTGCCAAGGGCATTGCCGGGGGCCTGCCCATGAGCGGCATTCTGGCCAACGAAAAGTGCAAGGATGTTTTAGGCCCCGGCATGCACGCCACCACCTTCGGCGCCAACCCCGTCTGCGCCGCCGCCGGCCTGGTGGTCCAGGAGACCCTCAGCGACGAATTCCTGAAAGAGGTCCGGGAGAAGGGCGCGTACCTCCGCCAGGGCATTGAGGCCCTGAATCTCCCCTGCTTCGGCAAAACCCGGGGCCTGGGGCTCATGATCGGCATCGAGGTTAAAGAGGGCTGGACCAATAAAGACATTGCGAACAAGCTGATTGAAAACGGTCTGCTGATCCTCACCGCCGGGCCGGGCATGCGGCTGCTGCCCCCCCTGGTGATTACCAAAGAGGAGATGGACAAGGGCCTGGCCATCATGAAGGCCGTCCTGGCCTAAGAGGAAAACGGAAACGTAGGGGCCGCCCCCCTGGGCGGCCCGTTTTCCCATTTTGGAACGAGCCGCAGAATGAATGAAAGAGAGGCGTCACCTATGGAAAACCACAAGCACTTTTTAAAGCTGCTGGACTTCACCCCGGCGGAGATCGGGCGGTTCCTGGATACGGCGGCGGACCTGAAGGCCAAGAAAAAGGCCGGCGTTCCCCACAGGTACTTAGAGGGGAAGAACGTGGCCCTGATTTTCGAGAAGACCTCCACCCGGACCCGCTGCGCCTTCGAGGTGGCGGCTCAGGATCTGGGCATGGGTAGCACCTACCTGGGGCCCACGGGCTCTCAGATCGGCGTCAAGGAGTCCATCGCCGACACCGCCCGGGTGCTGGGCCGCATGTATGACGGCATCGAGTACCGGGGTTTCGGCCAGGCCATCGTGGAGGAACTGGCGCAGTATGCCGGGGTTCCCGTGTTCAACGGCCTCACCGACGAGTTCCACCCTACCCAGATCCTGGCGGACTTCCTGACCATCCGAGAGCACTTCGGGAAGCTCCAGGGGGTGAAGCTGGTCTACCTGGGGGACGCCCGGTTCAACATGGGCAACTCCCTCATGGTGGGCTGCGCCAAAATGGGCATGCATTTCGTCGCCTGTGCCCCCAAGTCTTACATGCCGGACCCGGTCCTGGTGGAGACCTGTCAAGCCATCGCCAAGGAGACCGGCGCGTCTCTGGAATTTATCGAGGACCCCAAGGAGGCGGTAAAAGGCGCGGACGTGCTCTACACCGACGTGTGGGTCTCCATGGGCGAGCCCGCGGAGGTCTGGGCGGAGCGCATCGCCGCCCTGGGCCCCTATCAGGTGACGAAGGCCCTGATGGACGCGGCGGGGCCCCAGTGCCGCTTCATGCACTGCCTTCCCGCCTACCACGACCACAAGACCAAGGTGGGCAAAGAGATGGGGGAGCGTTTCGGCCGGGAGGCCATGGAGGTGACGGACGAGGTCTTCGAGTCCCCGCAGTCCATCGTCTTCGACGAAGCGGAGAACCGGATGCACACCATTAAGGCGGTCATGTACGAGCTGATGAAATGAGCGCGGAGGAGAGGCGGATTTCCGCCCCTCCTCTTTTTCCGTTTCAGGTATAATTTTCCCCCGGGGCTGGAAAAATGAAACCATCACTGACAGGAGGCATACACACGAGATGGTGAAAGGTATTTCCAGACGGGTGGTCGTGGTGGACTCCCCGGACCAGCGCTTTTTCGAGCAGGCGATTTTCATCGTGCGGAACGACGCCGCCGGGGAGGGGGTCACCTCCCGGGAGCTGGTGGAGGAGGCCCGCCGGGTTGCCCGGAACTACGCCGGGGGAGACCACGGGAAATTCAGCCGGGCCTGGCGGGACCTGAGTCCGGCGGTCTACACCCTCATGGGCGCGGCGGCCATCGGCCTGCTGTGGCTCATCGTGGCGCTGATTTGAAAAGGGCCCTGGGGGTCCCTCCGGCCGGAGGGCTTCCAGGGTCCTTTCCTTATTATTTATAGTGAGACTGTCTTGGTAGCCACGGCCTCCTGGAAGGCCCGGTCGTGTTCCACGAAGATCATCGTGGGGGCGAAGCCCCTCAGCAGCTCCTCGATCTGAAGCCGGGAGTCGATGTCGATGAAGTTCAGCGGCTCGTCCCACACATACAAATGGGCCTGTTCGCAGAGGCTGGCGGCGATGAGGACCTTTTTCTTCTGCCCCCCGGAGTAGTCCTCCAGAGGGCGGTCGAACTGCTCCCTGGAAAAGCCCAGCTTCCGCAAAATGGCCTTGAACAGGCTCTCGTCAATCCCCCGCTCCAGGATGAAGTCTCCCAGGGGTCCCCGGAGAAACGAGGTGTCTTGGGGCACATAGGAGACCTTCAGCCCCGGGGCCTTGACCAGCGTCCCCTCGTACCGGATATCCTGTCCCAGCAGCAGTTTCAAAAAGCTGCTCTTCCCGCTGCCGTTCCGCCCCTCCAGGGCGATGCGCTCCCCTTGCTCCAGGGAGAAGGCCAGGGGCCCGCAGACCTTCCGGTCCCCGTACCACAAGGTCAGCTCCGAGCAGGAGACCAGCCGCTTCGCGTGATGGGCCAGAGGACTGAGCTTCAGCGCCTCCGCCGTCTCCCGGTTTTTCAAAAGGCCCTGCTTTTCCTCCAGGGCCTTTTCCTGCCGGGCCTCCAGGGCCTTGGCCCGCTTCATCATCTTGGCGGACTTGTGGCCCACATAGCCTTTGTCGGCGGCCCCGATTTTGGAAGCCTCCACCCGGTCGGACCAGACGGAGGTTCGCCGGGCCGCCTTCTGAAGCCGCCGCACGTCTTTTTGGAGCCGTTCGTTTTTCGCCTCCTCAAACTGCTGGACCCGGTCGAAGTTCTCCCGCCAGGAGCTGTAGCTCCCCGCCTGCACCTGGATGTCCGCCCGGTTCAGGGCCAGGATGTGGTCCACGCAGCCGTCCAGAAAGCGCCGGTCGTGGGACACTAGAATGAAGCCCCGCTGCCGCCGGAGGTAGGCGGCGGCCAGCGCCCGCCCCTGGGCGTCCAGGTGGTTGGTGGGCTCATCGATGAGGGGGAAGCGCCCCTCCCGCAAAAACAGCGCCGCCAGGAGGGCCTTGGTCCGCTCCCCGTTGGACAGGGTGGAAAAGGGCCGCCACAGCGCCTCCTCCTCCACCCCCAGCAGGGATAGTTCCTTGGGAAAGCGCCAGCCCTCCGCCTCCGGGCAGAGCTCCTCCAGCACCTCCGCCGTCAGCCGCTCCTGGTCCGGAACGGGGCAGGGGAAGTAGTCGAAGGGAACGGAGGAGACCAGGCTCCCCTCCCAGGGGTATTCTTTCATCAGCAGCCGCAGCAGGGTGGTCTTCCCCCGGCCGTTCCGGCCTACAAGGCCCAGCCGCCAATCGGTGTCGATTTGAAACGAGGCGTCCTGAAACACGGGGTCAGGACTGCCGGGATAGGAAAAGGTCAGGCGGTCCGCCTGAATCATAGACATACGCGTCATCTCCTTGCCGTGAAATGAAAAAGATAAGGACCGCAGGAAAGCCTCCCGCGGCCCGTCACAGCGCAAGCCGCCCCGGAACCGGGCGGCACGGCGGTTATGACGCGAGGGCTGGAGGTGAGCTGCGCTTTCCCGCTTGACGGCATAACGCCACCCCGGCCCCGCCTGCGCGGCGCCGGAAACCAAGTCACTTGGCATTCAGCAGGAAGTCAGTCTCACGCTTCCACCCCTTTCGGTTTGTTCAGGAGGAGTATACCATGTCCCCGCCCCGCCGTCAAGGCCCGCTTCCCAGGCGGATTTTCCGCCGGGGCGGAGGCCGGAAGCCGCCCTCCGTCAAAGCGACGGCGCGCCGTTTGGAAGTGGGCCGAAAAAAAGAGGAAATCCGGCAAAATTTCTCTTGACATGGGGCGGATTTTCAAGTATTATTTATGGGCATGCGGCGGAGAGGACATCCTCTGCGCCCCGCGACCGCGATGAACCGGGAGATTGCTCGAAAGAGGTAACTTCCGGGGAGTATGTCCGATAATCGGGCGGCTGAGAAAGGTCTGTACGCGAGCGTAGATCGCCGCGCCATGACGGAACCGGCTTGCTTTGCGCCGGGTTTTTTCATGAGCCGGAATGATACGCACGGATAAGCGGACAGAAAAATTTCTCTCGCCGTACGGAATCGACGCGAACTAATAAACCGTACGAATTAGGAGGAAAACAGACCATGGCACAGAAGGAAAAGATCCGCATCCGCTTGAAGGCGTATGACCACCAGGTAATCGACCAGAGCGCGGAAAAGATCGTGGAGACCGCCAAGCGCACCGGCGCGGAAGTCTCCGGACCCATCCCCCTGCCTACCAAGAAGGAGATCATCACCATCCTGCGCTCCGTCCACAAGCACAAGGACAGCCGGGAGCAGTTCGAGCGCCGGACCCACAAACGGCTCATCGACATCACCAAGTCCTCCCCCAAGACCGTGGAGGCCCTGATGGCCCTGGAGCTCCCCGCCGGCGTGGAGATTGAGATTAAGCTGTAAGACCCCTATTACCATGTTGAACCGCAGTCTGCCGCCCTGTCGAGGCAGACGGGTCAAGTTGGCCGGGACGGTTCCCAATGGCCGCGGCCGGTCAACCAATAACCTTATTTAAGGAGGAACCTACATGAAAGCGATCATCGGCAAAAAAGTGGGCATGTCCCAGATTTTTGACGAGAACGGCCACGTGATCCCCGTCAC
>VSMY01000047.1 GCA_009773995.1 Oscillibacter sp.
CCGACATCGCCGGTATCGCCCGGGTGTGCCGGAAATACGGCGTGCCCCTGCTGGTGGACAACGCCCACGGGGCCTATCTCCGCTTCCTGTCTCCCTCCCTCCACCCCCTGGACCAGGGGGCGGATCTCTGCTGCGACTCCGCCCACAAAACCCTCCCGGTCCTCACCGGCGGGGCCTATCTCCATGTGTCGAAAACCGCCCCGGCGGGCCTCCGGGAGAGGGCCAAAGCGGCCCTGGCCCTGTTTGGGTCCACCAGCCCCTCATACCTGACCCTGGCCTCCCTGGACCTGTGCAATGCCTGGCTTGCCGGGGAGGGTCCGGAGCGCGTCCGCGCCGCCGCCGGGGGACTGGCCGCGGCGAGGCAAAGCCTGTCCGCCCAGGGCTGGGCCTTCGCGGGGACGGAGCCCCTGAAGCTCACCTTTGACGCCGCGGCTTCCGGCTGGGAGGGCTCCGCCCTGGCGGAGCTTCTGCGGGCCGGGGGCGTGGAACCGGAGTACGCGGACCGGGACTTCTGCGTCCTCATGGCCTCCGCCTCCACGGACCGAGAGGCCATGGGAATCGCCGCCGGCGTCCTGAGCCCGGCCGTTCCGGGGCCTGGCCGCCTCCGCCCCGCCCTGCCCCCGGCCAAGGGGGAGCGGGCGGCGTCCATCCGGGAGGCCCTCTTCGCGCCCCAGGAGACCGTCCCGGCGGAGAAGAGCCTGGGCCGAATCTGCGGCGCGCCCACGGTGGCCTGTCCCCCGGCGGTGCCCATCGCCGTCTCCGGGGAGCGGATTGGACCGGAGGCCCTGGCGCTGTTTCAATACTACGGCGTGGAGGCCGTGGCGGTCTTGAAAGATTGAAAATCGAAAAATGTGGCACACTAGCCTTGCCGCCCCGTCCCAACCGGGACGGGGTAAATTTTTGATTTGATTGGAGAGACGTTTTATGAACGCGACGGTGAATGAAAGCTGCATCGGCTGCGGCCTGTGCGCCGGGAACTGCCCGGAGGTCTTTACCATGGGGGACGACGGCTTCGCCCACGGCGGGGAGGTCCCCGACAACCTGATGGACGCGGCCCAGTCCGCACGGGACGAGTGCCCGGTCAGCGCGATCAGCATCGGATAAAAGAAGGACCGCCAAAAGGCGGTCCTTCTTTTATCCGATGCTGATTCTTATTTGAATGGTGCAGGAAACCCCTCCTGGGTTTCCCGCACACACCCTTCCTTCCCGTCGAAGAAGTCTTTACTCATCCAGCTTGAGCACCGCCAAAAACGCCTCCGTGGGAATCTGCACGGAGCCCAGGGAGCGCATTTTCTTCTTGCCCTCCTTCTGCTTTTCCAGCAGTTTTTTCTTCCGGGTGATGTCGCCGCCGTAGCACTTGGCCAGCACGTCCTTCCGCATGGCTTTGACGGTCTCCCGGGCAATCACCCGCCCGCCGATGGCCGCCTGGACCGGCACCTCGAAGAGCTGGCGGGGGATGTTCTCCTTCAGCTTCTCGCAGAGCTTCCGGGCCCGTGGGTAGGCTTTATCCTTGTGGGCGATGAAGCTCAAGGCGTCCACCTGGTCGCCGTTCAAAAGCAAATCCACCTTCACAAGCTCGCTGGGCCGGTAGCCGGAGAGCTCGTAGTCCAGCGAGGCGTAGCCCTTGGTGTTGGCTTTCAGCGTGTCGAAGAAATCATAGATGATCTCGTTCAGGGGCATCTGGTAGTGGAGCTCTACCAGGTGGGTGTCCAGGTACTGCATGTCCTTGAACTCCCCCCGGCGCTCCTGGCACATGGGCATGATGTTGCCCACGTAGTCGTTGGGGGAGATGATGGACACCTTCACATAGGGCTCCTCCGCCCGCTCAATGGAGGCCGGGTCCGGGTAATTGTGGGGATTGTCCACCCGGACCAAACTACCATCCGTTTTATAAACGTCATAAATTACAGAGGGTAATGTAGTCACCAGGTCCAGGTCAAATTCCCGCTCCAGTCGCTCCTGGATGACCTCCATGTGGAGCATGCCCAAAAAGCCGCAGCGGAAGCCGAAGCCCAGGGCCACGGAGGACTCGGGCTCGAAGGCCAGGGACGCGTCGTTGAGCCGCAGTTTTTCCAGCGCGTCCCGGAGGTCCGGGTACTTGGACCCGTCCTCGGTGTAGATGCCGCAGTAGACCATGGGCTGGACGGGCCGGTAGCCGGGGAGGGCCTCGGCGGCGGGGTTCTGCGCGTCCGTGACGGTGTCGCCCACCCGAGTATCCTGGACGTTCTTGATGGAGGCGGTGAAATAGCCCACCTCCCCCGCCCGGAGGCACTCGCAGGGCTCCATGCCAAGGGGCAGCAGGTGACCGCACTCGACGACCTGATAGCTTGCGCCGGAGGCCATCATCTTCACCGTCTGCCCTGCCCGGAGAGACCCCTCCATGAGGCGCATGTAGACGATAACGCCCCGGTAGCTGTCGTACTGGCTGTCGAAAATCAGGGCCTTCAGGGGGGCGCTCTCGTCCCCGGAGGGGGGCGGGACGTTCTTTACAATGTCCTCCAGCACCGCGTCGATGTTGACCCCCTGTTTCGCAGAGATCTCCGGCGCGTCCAGGGCCGGGAGGCCGATGATGTCCTCCACCTCCTGCTTGGCCTGGGCGGGGTTGGCGGCGGGAAGGTCGATCTTGTTGAAGACCGGGAGGATTTCCAGGTCGTGCTCCATGGCGAGGTAGGTGTTGGCCAGGGTCTGGGCCTCCACGCCCTGGGTGGAGTCCACCACGAGGACGGCCCCCTCGCAGGCGGCCAGGGACCGGGAGACCTCGTAGTTGAAGTCCACGTGGCCGGGGGTGTCGATGAGGTTCAGGGCGTACTCCTCCCCGTCCTGGGCGCGGTAGAGAAGTCGGACGGCACGGGCCTTAATGGTGATGCCCCGCTCCCGCTCCAGGTCCATGTTGTCCAGGAGCTGGCTCTCCATCTCCCGCTGGGAGACGGCGTTGCACTTCTCCAAAAGCCGGTCCGCCAGGGTGGACTTGCCGTGGTCGATGTGGGCGATGATGCTGAAATTTCGGATATGGTCTTGGTGTATCATATTTTAAATTCCCTCCCAGGTGTTGTCGTTAAGATGAAGAGGCTTGAAACCACGCCGGCGGCCCGTCATGGGTCTCGTACCACTGGTCCCAAAACGCGTCGTTCCACAGCGCGTCGTAGTCGTAGTGTATCACAAAGTCCCGCCAGTCCGCCAGGGTTTTTTCCACGTCGTCTTCCCGAAGGAGGAACTTCTCGGCGCAGACGTTGCCCAGGACCCACTTCCCGGCCTCGCCGGAGTGGTGGACGTAGTCACAGTAGTTGTTCAGCTCCGTCACCATGTCCTTTGCCAGCAGGGGCGCGTGAACCCGGACATTGGGCCAGCGGTTCAGCGTGTGGCAGGCCACCCGCAGGGCGGTCATCCGGGCGTCCAGGTCCCCCCGGCGGACCGCCCGGTCCCAGGAGAGGATGCTGTAAGGAGACAGGAAGATCTCAAACTTCGTGTCCGGGTGGTCCTGGAACCAGTCCTCCATTACCGCCAGGTTTTCCTGCGTAAATTGCAGATAGGCGTTCTCGGGGGTCTGTTCCTCCGAGACCGGGGGCCGGTCATAGGTCCGCAGGGTCTCGTACTTTCCCCACAGGGAGGTCTTGTCCCAGGTGAAGCCCTCGTCCAGGGTCTGCCCCCCGCCCTGCCCGGCGGTCATGACGGCGTAGAGGCTGTAGTAGAGGGAGTCTTTGTTCAGAAGATACTTCACGTCGTCCAGGGGATTCCGGTTGTAGAGATAGTCCGGCATGGCGTCCGTCACGCCGCCGTCGTCCCGGATGAGGGTGTTCAGGTCCAGGGCGAACAGCACCCGCTCCGGCGGGTCCTTGCGAAACAGCAGGTCCACCACCCGGTCGAACTCGGAGAAGTACCCGTCGGGAATGGTGATCCGCAGGCCCGTGCCGCCGTAAAACTCCTCAATCCAGCTTGCCCGGTAGTTGGCGGCCATGGAGGTGCCCAGGAGGACCGTGCTTGCGTTCACGTTCTTCGCCATGCCCGCCGCCTGGTAGCGCTCGTTGAAGAAGGCGGGCAGGCGGCCCTCCGGCAACCGGTAGTACAGGCAGGGGTCCACGGCGTACACAATCCCGCCGCACAGGGCCAGCGCCGCCAGCAGGGCCGCCAGGAAGCGGCGGGCCCAGCGCTCGTAAGTCTTGTTCATTGGTCAGCCTCAGAAATTGGAATAGATAAAGGTGGTCACCCCGGTGAAGGACAGCACGGCCCAGGCGCAGAGCCCGGCCAGGACCACCGCCCGCCGGGTTGTGGGCTGGAAATCGTCCATCCGCCTCGCGGCGTTCCGGGGCCACAGCGCCGCCAGCATCGCCGCGGCAAAGAGTCCGTAGGTCAGCGCCGGGGCCGTCCAGGCCCGGAGATTGGGGAGAAGCATCCCCAGGGCCTCGGCCTCCTTGGCGAAGACCTCCGTCATGAGCCAGTCCGCCGGGGGGCGGAAGTCGGCGGTGACGGCGGTTTTCAGCAGGGTCAGGGCCCCGGCGACGTCGGGGGCCCGGAAGAAGACCCAGGCGGCGTTGACAAAGGCGAAGGTCAGGGCCCAGCGCAGGAGCTTGGGAAGCCGCTCCCGGCCCGCGCCCCAAACGCGCTCGATGATCTGGCCCAGGCCGTGGAGCCCGCCCCAGATCAGGAAGGTCCACCCCGCCCCGTGCCACAGGCCGCTGACGAGGAAGACAATCAGAATGTTCAAATAGGTCCGCCCGGTCCCTTTCTTACTTCCCCCCAGGGGGAAGTACAGGCACTCCCGGAGGAAGGAGGTCAGGGTGATGTGCCAGCGCTTCCAGAACTCCCCCACGGAGAGGCTCCGGTAGGGGGAGTCGAAGTTGAGGGGAAGCCGGATTCCCAGAAGACGGGCGCACCCGGCGGCGATGTCGCAGTAGCCGGAGAAGTCGAAGTACAATTGCAGGGTGTAGCCCAGAATCACCAGCCACGCGGCGGGGGCGGAGAGCTGGTCCAGGTGGGACCAGCCGCTGTTCACCACGGTCCCCAGGTTGTCCGCCAGCAGCACCTTCTTGGCCATGCCGGAGGCGACAACGTAAAAGGCGGCGGCGAGGTCCCGCCCGTCGGGGTGTAGAAACGTCTCTTCATGGAGCTGGGGAAAGAAGGCCTGGGGCTTCAAAATGGGCCCGGAGACCACCGTGGGGAAGAAGAAGGCGTAGAGGCGCAGATCCCGCCGCTCCGGGCGGAAGCCGCCGGTATAGGCCTCCTTCAGCAGCCAGAGCTGCTGGAAGGTGAAAAAGCTGAGGCCCAGGGGGACCCAGCCGATGGAGAACCGCCCGCCGGTGACAAAGCCCGCGTACTTAAAGACCGCCAGCACCCCCACGTGCCAAGCCGCCGCCAGAATGAGGCAGCGGCGTCGCCGGGCGTCGGTCCGGGGGCAGGCGTAAGCCGTGGGCCCGTCCCCTCCCGGCTGGATGCGGAAGTCCGGCGTGGTGAGAACCCGCACGGCGGCGGCGGACACCGCCAGCCCCAGGACCAGCACCAGCAGCGCGGCCCAGCCGCCCCCGATGATATAGAACACCAAACAGGCCAGGGTCAGGCAGTCCGCCGCGATGGAACGGTCCCACCGGGCAAGCCCCAGGCAAACGGCGGCGGTGACAATGAGGAAAGCCAGGAAGCCAAACGATTGAAAACTCATAAAAACCCTTCGCTATCGAATAGACTGCGTTGCCGTCGCTCCGGCCCGGTTGACCGCCGGACTGCCAGAGCGAGCGAAAGCTCTTTTTGGTTACTTTTTCTCACGAGAAAAAGCAACCAGGCGGGCGTCCGTGGTGCTGAGGACCTGGGTCAGGCTCTGGCAGCGCCCCGGATAGGCGGCGTTGATGGCCGGGGAGGACAGGTCCGGGAATTCGGCCTTTTTGGCCTTCAATTCCCGCAGGGCCTCGGCGTAACGGACCTGGGAGAGCTTCCGGTCCGCGTCGGCCAGGCCCAGCTCCCAGGCGGCGGGGTCCAGGGCGAAGTAGCCCTCGTTGGCCCCGGAGGAGCGGTACAGGTGCCGGTAGAGCTGGTAGACCGCGCTGCCCAGGTAGGCGGCGGCGGCATTGATAAGGGTCTTGTCCCCCAGCTTGCCCAGAAGCTCGAAGAGAACCCCCACCGCGCCGGAGAGGAGCTTGCTCTGCAAAGTGGCCAGGACGCTGCCCCGCAGGGTGCTCTTGGGCTCGGCGGCGTCCAGAATGTCCTGCTCCGTCAGCATGTTCCCCTCCCGGGAGAGGGTGCGGCCCAGGATGAAGTCGGCGGACACGCCGTAGTAGTCGCAGGCCCGGACGACGAAGCGCAGCCCCGGCTCCCGGATGCCGTTCTCGTAGTGGGACAGCAGGGCCTGGGAGATGCCCAGCTCCCCGGCGGCGGCCCGCTGGCTGACGCCCTTCTCCTGCCGCAGCAGGGACAAGGTGCGGGAAAACTCTGAACTCATAAGTCGGACGCTCCTTTGGTTTGTTCTCAATTACGCAACGTATAGTTTATCAAATGCGTTACGAGTTGTAAAGATGTTTTTGGCCAAAAAAATCCCCCGCCCCGGAACACCGGGACGGGGGAAGGGCCTTACTCGTAAAGTTCCTCGTCGGCGTAGTCGTCGTATTCGGAGCTGAATCTCTGACTCAGGCGCTTTTTCATGCCGCAGTATCCCACGCTGAGATCGTGCCAGCCGCCGATCAGCAGGCAGACGAAGGCGGCGAAGGCCAGGCTGGCGCCGATGATCTTCATGACCATGCTCGCGGTTTTGCTCATAGCAGCTTCCTCCTAATGTTTCAAAATCGAATTCATTATACACCGCCCGCTCCTTTTTTACAAGGGGGGATTTTACGGAAAAGTGAAAGAAAGGGCTTGACAAACCGGCCGGCTTCGTGTATCTTATATATGTTCTGTTTCGGACGATTAGCTCAGCTGGCTAGAGCACCTGCTTGACGTGCAGGGGGTCACAGGTTCGAGTCCTGTATCGTCCACCAAAGGGAAAGGCACGCCGACGGCGTGCCTTTCCCTTTGGTGGACAAGCCTTTTGCCAAAGGCAAAAGGCTCCGCTGCGGCGGGGCTTTATTGGACATGCGGGAAAAACCCGCCGTGGTTTTTCCCACACCCTTTTCCTCGCGTACTCCAGGGGTGCGGGGAGTATTGATAAAAGGAGTTGATCCCATGCGAAGATCCGCCTTGGTCACCGGGGCTTCCCGGGGCATCGGACGGGCTGCGGCCGCCGCCCTGGCAAGGGAGGGCTGGCCCGTCTGCGTCAATTACCTCCACCGCCGGGACGCCGCCGAGAGCCTGGTCTCGGAACTCCGCGCCCAGGGCCATGCCGCCATGGCCTTTCAGGCCGACGTTGCGGACCGGGAGGCGGTGGAGCGCATGGTCCGGGCCGCGGCGGAAGAGCTGGGGCCCGTGGAGCTGCTGGTGAACAACGCCGGGATTTCTCATCAGGGCCTCTTCCAGGACCTGGATGACCAGGGCTGGGAGCGGCTCCTGGCGGTGAACCTCACCGGGCCCCGGAACGCCGTCCTGGCGGCGCTGCCCCATATGCTGAGGGAGAAGCGGGGGTGCATCGTGAACATCTCCTCCATGTGGGGCCTCCGGGGAGCCAGCTGCGAGGCGGCCTACGCCGCCGCCAAGGCGGGGCTCATCGGCCTGACCCGGTCCCTGGCCCTGGAGCTGGCGCCCTCCGGCATCCGGGTGAACTGCGTGGCCCCGGGCTGTATCGAGACGGATATGGTGCGGGTTCTGGGGGAGGAGACCCGGAGGATGCTGGCGGAGGAGACCCCCCTGGGCCGCCTGGGGAGGCCGGAGGACGTCGCCGAGGCGGTGGTGTTCCTGGCGTCGGACCGGGCGGCATTCATCACCGGGCAGGTGCTGACGGCGGACGGAGGGTTTATCGTATAACGCAAAACGGGGGCCGGAGGGCCCCCGTTTTTGTTTACTGATAGCGATACTGCATCCCGGTGTACTGCTCGATGCAGCTGAAAAACAGATCCCGGTTCCGGAACTCCAGCAGCTTGCAGTCCTCCTCCTCATGGAAGGACACGATGCGGCGGCGGGTGTCGACCCAGACGCGCCACAGGTTCTGTACGGTTGTTGTTTGCTCCATAGGGGGAGTCTCCTTTCTCTTCATCTATATTATATAGACGATCCAGGAGGCGGTTTTGTTTCACTCCGCCGGAAAATTTTTTAAAAATTTTTTTCGGACCGCCCGGTCAGTGGAGCAGCGCGGCGTCGACCTCCTCCCCGGGGTAGACGTAAGCGTCCCCGGGATAGACCGTGTCGGCGGGGAAAACGCCCTCTTCGTAATAGCCGGTGTAGGGGTCCTCGTAGGTGTAGGGAATGCCCTTTTCCTCGTTGTCCAGGGCGTCCCGCTCCGCGTAGGTCAGCAGTTTCCGGCTCTCGTTCACAATGCCCAGATCCTCCAGGGCCTTCACCGTCTCTGTGCAGTAGACGGAGAGGCTCAGGGAGACGGGCTGGGAGTGGGGGCCCTGCCGGGGATGGTCCGGGTAGGTGACGGCGTAATAGAGATCCAGGTCCCCGGTGTAGGCGGCCTTCTCATAGCCGTCGTCCAGCATGAACATGGTCCGCCCGAAGTGCCCCGCCTGGATGTCCCGCCGGACGGCGGCCTCCAGGGCCTTGGCCTGGTCCAGGGTCAGGTCCACCTGCTCCATCTCCTTCGTCTCCGGGTTGTAGAGCCGGGCGGCATAGCCGCCGGTGAGGCGGGCCTCGATGTTCTCCCCGGAGATGTTGGAGAAGACGTTGGCCTCCTGGATGAGGGGGTCGGCGGCCAGGGCCGTCAGCTTTTGCAGGGCCTCGGATGTCTTCATCAGAAGGTCGTTGCAGGGGAGGTGGTAGCTGCGGTTGACCCGCCCATCGTAGTTTTCCGGGTCCTCATAGTAATCCAGGTCAAAATAGGCGTAATGGGTCTCTTCCGCGAAACGGTCCCGGTCCAGGGCGTCCCGCTCCTCCACAATGGCCTGGTGGAGCTCCAGGACCTGCTGAATCGCGGCGGGGTCATCCAGCAAGACGGACACGCCGGGGCCGTTCCACCCGCGCATCCAGAAGCGGACCTGCTGGACCTGCTCCTCCCGGGGGACCCAGGTCTCCATGCCGAGGGGATCCGCCGCCACGGCGAAGCACAGGGCCACAGCCGCCAGCAATGTAGCCAGGGCCCCCTTCCAGGTGCCCCGGAAGACCCGGAGGGACTTGGCCAGGAGCATGGAGGCGATGTAGTACCCGATGAGCCCGGCGATGGCCATGCACACGGCCATGGGCAGGGCGGAGGCGGCGGTGCGGTAGTCCTCGAAGAACAGGCCGTAGAGGGCCATGCCCCCGGCCAGGGCGGCGCAGAGGGCCACGCCGTAGCGGAACACGGGCTTCATCCAGCCCACGGCCACCACGTCCCCGGCGCTCTCGCTCCTCCGGCGGCGGTACAGGCCCCAGGCGAAGGCCAGCAGGACCACGCCCGCCAGGGCGTACAGGGCGATGAGGTGCCCGTTCACCAGGGTGACGGACTCCAGGACGGATTCCTCCCAGCCCTCGGGATTGATGACCTGCGTATACTCCGAGTCCACGTTCAGCTTGCGGGTCAGGTACATGGCGGGGCTCAAAAACTGCACCACGCCCTGATAGGACCGCTCCACGCCGAAGTAGAACATGGTCGTCAGCAGGGTGACCAGCCACTCCAGCCCGGCGGCGATGAAGTGGAAGATGAAATAGAACCCGGCAAAGGCGAAGGGGTTGCCGGTGATGAACGCTACCGCCGTGGCGGAGGCGAAGAAGAAAAAGCTCAGCCCCAGCACGCTGAGGATGGTTACCCCCAGGCCCACGGGGTCCAGCCCTCCCACCACGGCGGAAACGGCGATGCACAGGGCCCCGGTGACGGCGTAGGGAATCAGCATCATGGCCATGCCGGAGAGGAAGTCCGTGAGGAAAATCCCCTTCCGGGTGACGGGCAGGGAGTGGTACATCCCCACGCTCTTAGGACTGTACAGCCAGCCCCAGGCCGTCAGGGCGCAGAGTGCCGCGTACAGCAGGGAGAGGACGGGGATGATCCAGGCAACAATATGGTAATAGCCCGCGGTGACGGACAGGGGGTCGCTCATGGGCTCCCCGAAGAGGGCGTGCTCCCGGATGAGGATGGTGAGGAAGGCCAGGGGGAACAGGGCCCCAACGGCGGACGCGCCGCCCCACAATGGCCAGAAGCGGGCCAGGCTCTTTCGGAACAGCGTGGGATTAAAGTACGATGTCTTTGACCGCATAGTCGGCGCCTCCTAACTCATAGATGAAGATTTCCTCCAGGGTCAGCGGCACGGCGTCCACCAGCATGGGCTCGTAAACCGCCAGGCGGTGGGCGGCCTCCTCGGCCCCCATGCGCATGATGAGGGTGTGGATGCGCCCCACCTTGGAGGCGTGGAGCACCTCCAGGTCCTCGGGCACGTCCCCGCCGTCCTTGAAGACGACCTGGAGCTTGACCATGTTGTCCTGGAGCTGGGCCAGGGAACGCTCCAGCAGGACCTTGCCGTGGTCCAGGATGCCCACGTGGTCGCACACGTCCTCCAGCTCCCGAAGGTTGTGGGAGGAGACGAGGACCGTGGTCCCCCGCTGGCTCACGTCCCCCAGCACCAGGGACCAGACCTGCCGCCGCATGACGGGGTCCAGGCCGTCCACCGGCTCGTCGAGAACCAGATAGTCCGGCATGGCGCTGAGGGTCAGCCAGAAGGCGGCCTGCTTCTGCATGCCCTTGCTGAGGCGGCGCAGGGGGCGGCGCTCGTCGATCTGGAAGACCTCTTTTAATTTCTCATAGCGCTCCATGGAGAAGCCGGGGTAGAAGCCCCGGTAGAACCGGCACATGTCCCGGATGCTGGCCTGGGGAAAATAGTACCAGTCGTCGGCAATGGCGGCGATGCGGGCCTTCAGGGCCTCGTTCTCCCAGACGGCCTGGCCGTCGAAGGCCAGCTCCCCCTCGTCGGGGCGGTAGATGCCCGTCAGGCAACGGATCAGGGTGGACTTCCCCGCGCCGTTGGGGCCGACGAGGCCGTACACGCTCCCCGCGGGGACGCTGAGGCTCACCCCGTCCAGGGCGGCGAAGCCGTCGAAGCGCTTGACGGTATTTGTCACTTGAATCATCGTGTTCCCTCCTTGCGTCCCCCGGCGGGGGTCCCGCCGGATGGCTCTTCCTCAAGAAGAGCCATCAGCTCCTCCTGGCTGACGCCGAGATACCGGAGCTCCGCCAGCAGCTCCCGGGTCTTCTCCCAGAGCTCCTGCCGGCGGGCCGTTCCGGCGCCGGTTTCCCCGGTGGCGAAGCTGCCCTTGCCGGGGACGGAATAGATGTACCCCTCTCCCTCCAGCTCGTTATAGGCCCGCTGGATGGTGTTGGGGTTGATGGACAGCTGGGTCGCCAGGGACCGGACCGACGGGAGCTTCTCGTCCGTCCCGATGGCCCCGGTGACGATCAGCTTGCGCAGCCCGTCTTTGATCTGCTCGTAGATGGGCCGGGAGTCCCGGTAGTTGAGGCTGATCACCGCGTACCTTCCCTTCCGCAGCGGGGTCTCCCCGCCGCTGTGTTGGTGAACTGTATTAACTGTACTAAGAAAGTTAACACAGTTTGGACGCTTTGTCAAGGGGGAATTTCCCGCACCGCGATTTTGTACCGAAAATTAAAAGCATGCTATTGACAAGGAACCAACAGCGTGCTATTATATAGCCCGAGGAGGTGAAATCCGTGAAAGAACGAGCGGCCTACGTGACGCTGATTAAGCAGGTACATGACGGGCTGGAAAAGCAGGCCAACAACTCCCTGCGCGCCCAGGACCTTACCATGTCCCAAGTGGGGGTGCTGATGGAATTGCGCTTTTCGCCGGAAAAGCAGATGGCGCTGAAGGAGCTGGAGCGGCGGCTCCACGTGGCGCAGTCCACCGCCGCCGGGATTGTGGCCCGGCTGGAGCAAAAGGGGTTTGTAGAGGGGTTCGGCGACGCGAACGACCGCAGGATCAAACTGCTTCGCATTACCCCCGCCGGGGAGGAGTACTGCCGGATTGCGGACCAGCATATGGCGGCGTTCGAGGAAGCCTTGCTGGCCGGCTTGACCGAGGCCGAACGCGATACGTTTTTTTCTCTGCTGAAACGGGTAGCAGGCAATTTGAAATAAATGTCCGCCCGGCAGCGGGCGTTTATTTCAAACAGATTAATAGCATGATATTAACAGCAAACGAACGATTTGGGAGGATTTTTTATGAACAACTCAAAAGCGGCTGAGCTCTTTGAAAAGGCCCCGGTGTCCCGGGCCGTATTGCAAAACGCCCTGCCCGCCATGGCCGCGATGCTGATGGTGCTGATTTACAATCTGGCGGACACGTTCTTTATCGGCAGGACCCACGACGCGCTCCAGGTGGCGGCGGTGTCCCTGGCGATGCCTGTGTTCCTGATGTTCATGGCGGCCGGCACGGTGTTCGGCATGGGCGGTACTTCGGTAATCTCCCGCGCGCTGGGCCAGGGCCGGACGGAGTACGCCAAGAAGGTCTGCTCGTTCTGCATGTGGGGATGCGTCGCGGTCGGCGCAGCCATGTCGGCACTTTTCCTCATTTTTATGGATGAAATTCTCTCCCTGGTGGGAGCAAGCCCCGACACCTGGGACTACGCGAAATCCTATCTTATCATCGTCAGCCTGGGCGGGCCGTTCGTGCTGATCTCCAACTGCTATTCCAATGTGGTTCGCGCCGAGGGCCGGTCAAGCCAGGCCATGATGGGACAGATTTTGGGCAACCTGCTCAATGTGATTCTGGACCCGATTATGATACTCGGTTTCGGCTGGAATATCGCAGGCGCGGCGATTGCGACGGTGATTGGAAATGTAGCTGGCGCTCTTTACTACGTCCTCTATTTCGTGCGGGGCAAATCAACCTTGAGCGTCAGCATCAGGGACTTCACGCTGAAAGAACGGGTGTGCGGCGGCGTTCTGGCCATCGGCGTCCCGGCGGCGCTGGGCTCCCTGCTGATGAGCGTTTCCCAAATCATCATCAACAGCCAAATGACCCGGTATGACGACATGGCCGTGGCCGGGATGGGAGTTGCGATGAAAGTCGTGACGATTACCGGCATGGTCTGCATGGGGCTGGGGCAGGGCGTTCAGCCGCTGCTTGGCTACTGCGTAGGGGCGAAGCTGTGGGAGCGGTTCAAAAAGGCGCTGCGTTTTTCGCTGGCTTTCTCGCTGGCGCTGGGCGTGGCCCTGACCGTCATCTGCTGCCTGTTTGTCAATCAGATCGTAGGGGCGTTCCTGACGGACGCGAGCGCCTATTCCTATGCGGTGCAGTTCTCCCGCATTCTGCTGACCACAAGCTCTCTGTTCGGCGTGTTCTATGTGCTGATTAACACGCTGCAAGCCATGGGAGCCGCCGTTCCCGCCCTGATTATCAATTTGAGCCGACAGGGGATTATCTTCATTCCGGCCTTGTTCATTTTGCAGGCGGCGATTGGCATCACCGGCCTCGTGTGGGCGCAGCCGGCGGCGGATCTTCTTTCCATCGGCCTGGCATGGTTCCTCTATGTCCGGGTTTCCCAGAAAATGATGCTCGCGAAAGCGCCCCGCAAGGCGGGCGAGGGGAGAACGACCCCGGCAGGCGAGGCAAAAATTTCTTGATTTCCCGGAAAAATCCTGAATTGACCCTTTACAACGGGAAAACCCTATGATATAGTAACTAAGTCCGCCGATGGGACGGCAGGACACGCCCCGGAGCTTTGTTTCGAGGAGCTTCACCGGCCCGGAACACAGCCCCGCGGGGAATCTTTTTGAAAGGTGGAAACCACTCTATGCTTCGCAAGGAAGAAAAGACCGCGATCATCAACGCCAACCGGACCCACGAATCTGACACCGGCTCTCCCGAGGTCCAGATTGCCATCCTCACCGAGCGCATCAACGTGCTCACCGAGCACATGCGGGCCAACCCCCAGGACAAGCACTCCAACCGGGGCCTCCTGAAGATGGTCGGCAAGCGCCGCAGCCTCCTGGACTATCTCCAGAAGAAGGACGTGGAGCGTTACCGCGCCCTCATCGCCAAGCTGGGCATCCGGAAATAAGACGCGAACAGGGCGGCGGGGATACCGCCGCCCTTTCTCCGTGTCCCAGTCCCTATCCATCCCATCGGGAGCCGTTGCTTTTTGTGTTTGAAAGACCGCCTGGACCGGCCGGAGGCCGGACGGCCTTTCAAATACGAAAAGGACCGCTCCCGGACAACCAATGAAAAGGAGCGTATCTATGTCTACCATCATCACCCAGAGGCAGTTCCCCCACTACCGCAAGTACGAAATGGAGCTGGCGGGCCGGCCCCTGACCCTGGAGGTCGGGAAGCTGGCGGAGCTGGCCAACGCCGCCGTCATGGTGGGCTACGGCGACACCCGGGTCTTAGTCTGCGCCACGGCCTCCGCCCGGCCCCGGGACGGCATCGACTTCTTCCCCCTCAGCGTGGACTTTGAGGAAAAGCTCTACTCCGTGGGCCGTATCCCCGGCAGCTTCAACCGCCGGGAGGGCCGCCCCGGCGAGAAGGGCGTCCTGACCAGCCGGGTCATCGACCGGCCCATCCGCCCCCTGTTCCCCCACGACTTCCGCAACGACGTGTCCATCATGGCCACGGTCATGAGCGTGGACCACGACTGCTCCCCGGAGATCTGCGGCCTCATCGGCGCGTCCGCGGCCCTGGCCATCTCCGACATCCCCTGGCACGGCCCCGTGGGCGCGGTGAAGGTGGGCCTGGTGGACGGCAAGCTCATCTTTAACCCCACCAGCGAGGAGCGGAAGGTCTCCGACCTGGACGTGACCGTAGTCTCCACCGGGGAAAAGGTGGTCATGATTGAGGCCGGGGCCAACGAGGTGGACAACGACACCATGTTCCGGGCCATCCAGATGGCCCACGAGGAAAACCAGAAGCAGGTGGCCCTCATCAACCAAATGGTCGGCGAAATCGGCAAGGAGAAGTTCGACTATCCCCACGCGGACTTCGACGAGGAGCTGTTTGAGAAAATCGTCTCCGCCACCATGGAGGACGCGAAAGCCGCCATGGACACGGACGACAAAAACGTCCGGGAAACCCGGTGGAACGCCCTCATCGAGAAGTGGCATGAGCTGTTCCTGGAAGACTACCCGGAGATGGACAAATACCTGGACGAGATCACCTACAAGTTCCAGAAGAAGATCGTGAAAGCCTGGCTCTTGGAGGGCCACCGCGTCGACGGGCGGCAGCGCAACGAGATCCGGCCCCTGGCCTCCGAAGTGGGCGTCCTGCCCAGAGCCCACGGCTCCGGCCTCTTCACCCGCGGGCAGACTCAGGTTCTGTCCGTGGTCACCCTGGACACCCTCTCCGCCAACCAGAAGCTGGACACCATCTGGGAGGAGACGGAGAAGCGCTATATGCACCACTACAACTTCCCCGGCTACTCCGTGGGCGAGGCCAAGCCCGCCCGCTCCCCCGGACGGCGGGAAATCGGCCACGGCGCGCTGGCCGAGCGGGCCCTGCTCCCCGTCATTCCGGACGTTGAAAAGTTCCCCTACGCCATCCGGGTGGTCAGCGAGGTGGTGAGCTCCAACGGCTCCACCTCCCAAGGGTCCGTCTGCGGCTCCACCCTGGCCCTGATGGACGCGGGCGTGCCCATCTCCGCTCCCGTGGCGGGCATCTCCTGCGGCCTTATCCAGGACGACGACGGCGGCTTCACCACCTTCATCGACATCCAGGGCGTGGAGGACTTCCACGGCGAAATGGACTTCAAGGTGGCGGGCACGAAAAAGGGCATCACCGCCATCCAGATGGACCTGAAAAACGACGGCCTGACTATGGAGATCATCAAAAACGCCCTGGACATCACCTATGACGGGCGGTGCCAGATTCTGGACCAGATTATGCTTCCCGCCATCGCCGAGCCCCGGAAGGACGTGAGCAAATACGCCCCCAAGATGCTGACCATGCACATCGACCCCTCCAAGATCCGGGAGGTCATCGGCTCCGGCGGAAAGGTCATCCAGAAAATCGTGGCGGACACCGGGGCGAAAATCGACATCAACGACGACGGGTCCATCTTCATCGCGGGAGTGGACGCGGCCTCCTGCGACGCGGCGAAAAAGTGCATCGACGACATCGTCTTCGTGCCCGAGATCGGCGCGCTGTACTACGGCCGGGTGGTGCGCCTGATGACCTTTGGCGCCTTCGTGGAGCTGGCCCCCGGCAAGGACGGGCTGGTCCACATCTCCAAGCTGGCGGAGCACCGGATTGAAAAGGTGGAAGACGCCTGCAAAATCGGGGACATGATGTGGGTGAAGGTCACGGACATCGACGAAAAGGGCCGGGTGAACCTGAGCCACAAGGACGCCGTCCGGGAGATCAAGGCCAAAGAGGCCAAGGGCGAGCGGATCAAATAAGCGAAATTTTCCAGGGCGGACCGGAAGGTCCGCCCTTTTTTGGCCTTGCATGGGAGGGAAGTTTGTGCTATGCTGTAGTCGTGAAATTGGCGCGCGGAGCGCGTGAGGAATCGGGAGGAGCGGAATATGAGGCGTTGGGTTTGGAGAGTGCTTCTGATAATCGCCGTCATGGCGGCGCTGACCATAGGAGCTTCGGCGGCGGATGAGGAAATCTCAGGCTCTTTTGGATACACCTTAGAAGGAGCGGGTTATACGATCACCAGCTATCTGGGCAACAGCACTACCGTTACGCTTCCCAGTGAGTATAAGGACCTGCCGGTTACAAAAATCGGAGACGGCGTTTTCTCCGGCAAAGGATTGACCTCCATCAAAAATCTCGGCAATATTACGGAGATTGGAGACAAGGCGTTTGCCGCCTCCAGCCTGAACAGCATTGAGATCCCCGCGGGCGTGACGAGAATCGGAGAAAGCGCCTTTGCCACTTGTTCCAGCCTGACAAGCGTCACGTTCTTGGACGGCGCCGAAACCGGAACCGGCAGCGCCAACACGGAAATCGGCCCCAAGGCCTTCGCCGCCTGCGGCGGGTTAAGCACGTTAACTCTCAGCGGCGGCGTAAGCAGCATCGGCGACTCCGCCTTTCTTGGCTGCGGAGGCTTGACGGAGGTCTATGTTTGGAAGGGGACCTCCTCCATTGGCCCCAGCGCCTTTTCCGGCTGTGGGAATCTCTCCAAGGTGGCCATTTCCGGCGAAGTGACCAACATCGGCGCGGGGGCTTTCGTTGTCTCCGACAAGCTGAAGGTCATTCACTATGGCGGCGATCCCTTCCCCGCCTCGGCGCAATGGACCGGCGAGGTTCATAAAGCGACGGTTGAAAATATCGTCACGCCGGCCAAATGCGAGACAAAGGGCGCTTCGGCAAAAATTGTCCTGTGCTTGCAGTCCGCGGTGGGCTGCCCGTCCCTGAACGCGAAAAAGGAGATTAAGGAGCTGGGCCACGACATTTCCAAGGCTCTGATCAGCTCCGAACCCGCCTCCCCCAAAGACTGCCAGGACCACACGGACACCTATAAGGACACCTGCTCCAGGTGCAGCTATACCAGAACGTACGAGGTGGAGGAAGGCGCAAAAACCTCCCACACATGGGGAAAAGAGGAAGCAGACACCGCCTCCAGCGTCCAGCCCACGGATTGCAAAACCCCCGGCGTGAAGCGCTTTTCCCACACATGCACGGTATGCGGCTTCAAGGAGCTGACAAGTAAGACGGAGCCAATTCCCGCGCTGGCGCATACGTACGACGACGGAAAATTTTCCACAGAGCCGATTAAGGACGCCACCTGTACAGAGGCGGGCCTGGAGGTAAAATACCAGGTCTGCGATGTCTGCGGCAAAGTCAATACATGTGAGACATGCGAGGAACTAAAAGGGAATCCGGATAAGGAAACGGACTATATTACCCATGTGAAAAGTAGCCACGATTATGAAGAACCCGCCGCTAAAGGTCACACGAAGGGCGCGGCCGCATACGTCGTCACACAAGAACCCTCCTGCTTGGATACGGGCAAGGAGGAATGGCGGTTCGTGTGCTCCGTCTGCAAGGAGCCGCTGAGCGAGCTTCCGGACGACATAGACGATCACCCGCCCGTGGTTCTTCCGGCGGCGGGCCATAAACCGGAAAGGAAAGAAGAGGACAAGGACCTGAGTACCCCCGGCACCTGCCTGACGGACGGGGAAATTGTTTACAAGGAGACGACCTGCACCGTATGCAAAAATAAATTCACCCCTCCCCCGGAAATCGTCAGGGCCCCCGGCGAGCACAAGTATAAAGATGTCGACGAGGAAATCATAAAAGACTCTACCTGTAAGGAAACGGGACTGAAAAATGTCGGAGCCAAGAAGTGTACCGAATGCGGGGATGAAGTGCCTGCACAGCCGGAAATTATCCCCAAGAAGGCCCACGCCTGGGGCTCGCCCGTCAAGGATGAGAATCCCGGAGAGGGGAAGGAGAACAAGGATCCCAACTGCGGCGAGCCGGGGGTGGAATACGTAATCGTCACCTGCCAGAACAAACTGGCCGACGGCACCCTCTGCGGCGAGATGGAGCACCGGGCCATCACCCTCCCCGCCACCGGAGAGCACAAGTGGGGCGAGTGGGAGACCAAAGAGCCCACGCTGACCCAGGCGGGGGAGAAGAAACGGACCTGTGAAACCTGCGGCAAGGAGGACAAAATCGTTCTCCCCGCCACCGGGGAGCCCTCCAAGCCCGACGACCCCGATAACCCCGACGAGCCGGAGAAGCCCAAATCCTATCAGGTTACCACCGTCCAGGGGGCGGGAGGCACCGCCTCCGCCAACCGGACCGCCGCCCAGGCGGGAGACCGGATCACCATTACCGTTTCCCCCAGCTCCGGCTATGAGCTGGACATGGTCCGGGTCATCGCCGCCAACGGCAAGGTTCCCCAGCTGGAGAGCCTGGGCGGCGGGCAGTACCGCTTTACCATGCCCGAGGCCAACGTGGAAATCCGGGCCACCTTCCAGCGGAAAAACTCCGGCCCCGGCTGGGCCGCCGCTCCCGAGGACGGCTCCGCCGGAAACCCCCGGCGGACCACGGACGTGATGCC